>JAYVXE010000114.1:0-7289 GCA_043785395.1 Burkholderiaceae bacterium
ATGATCGACGTCTTGGCCGTATTCATTTCACGCTTAAAACCCGCCAACTCAAAGAAGCGAACCGCCCGCTCATTGCGCAGCGGCAACCACACCGTCACATGGCAACACTCCTCCTCCAGCAAACCCTCGCGTGCAGCGTCCCACAACTCCACCCCTACGCCCTGCGACCAGTAGGCTGGCTCCAGGTAAATCAGCCAAATCTCACCCACGGTCGGCTTGGTCTTGGGATCGCGCGAACGGTCAAAACCGACAAAGCCGATGACCCGCTCACCGTCCAGTGCAACCTGCACTTGCGGCTCGTTGAACTCCACAGCATCACGCCAAAACGCCAGCCGCTTCTCCATCGGCGTGACATCAAAAGCCTCTTGCGGCACCAAATCCTGGTAGGCCGCGCGCGATGCAGCGGCGTGCACATCGGCAATCGCCTGGATATCGTGAAGGGTGGCGGGGCGAACCTGGATGCTGGACATGGCGTGCACAAGCCGCGAAAACGCGGCACAAATTTATGGGAGGGGGATTGTCGCCGCAAACCATCGACGGCCAGGCCGGCGTCCGCGCGCAGCGTCAAGAAAAACGCCCCCGCATTTGCTCTACCAAGGAAAAAGGCATGAAACGAAGCAGACAAAACACTTAAAGCTATTGTTTTTACAAAAAAACACATGACAAACCACGGCCTTCAGCCGCTTTCAACAGCCCCGCTCGGCCCCCAACCCATGGCAGCTTGCGCGCCAAAAGGGCTGCATGCGCGCTTACACTCTCGCCTCATCCGAGCAACCGAGCTTGGGACACACAAAAGTCAAATTTTTCACACAACTACGCCCCAGGCTTCGCTGCGCCCTCCACTGAAAAGACATGTGCGCACGCCGCAGGCACGACAACCAGGGCAAGGTAGTTGCTTCAGTTGCTTCTCTACCTCAACAGAAAACAAAACCAATGCACTTCACCCACGCCATTACCCGCCTCCCGGCCGACAGCGTCGCCAACGGCCTGAGCAGCGCCAACTGCGGCTCCCCCGACCCCGCACTGACGCGTGCACAGTTTCAGAACTACACCAGCATCCTGCTGCAACTCGGCCTGTGCGTCACCACCTTGCCGCCGCAAGCCGACTACCCCGATGCGCATTTTGTCGAGGACACAGCCGTCCTGATGCCCGAGCTGGCCGTCATCACCAACCCCGGCGCACCCACACGGCGCGGCGAAGTCAAGAGCATTGCCCCCCTGATTTCACGCTTTCGGCATACGGTACGGATGTCCGACCAAGACGAGAACGCCCATATGGACGGCGGCGACGTGCTGATGGTGGACAAACAATTCTTCGTCGGCCTGACCAGCCGCACCAACGAAGCCGGGCTGCGCGTCTTCACCCGCGCTGTTGAAGAATATGGCTATTCGGTGGCGGCAATCGAAGTCAACGCCGGCTTGCACTTGAAATCCATCGTCAACTACGTCGGACGCAACACCTTGATCCTGTCGCAGGACAGCGTTGACCATCCGGCCTTCAAAAATTACCAGCATATTGTGCTGGCACGTGACGAAGAATATGCCGGCAACACACTGTGGATCAATGACACCCTGGTCACCCCGAGTGGCTACCCCGACACCCTGGCCAAACTCCAACGGCTGGGCCTGCCCATCGTGGAGGCAGACACCAGTGAAATCCGCAAAATGGATGGAGGTCTCACCTGCCTATCACTGCGCTTTTAACCCACACCACCTGGGCACGACTTGCACAAAAACCTCGCGGCTAGCGTTTATAAAAATCCATAAACACAAACCGCTATGTTTGCGCCCAGTCCTGCCATTAAAAACCAAGCACCCGACGTCTTGGCATCCAATGGACAAACGTGGCGTCACGGCCCACCACGGCAGCAGGCGCAGCCAAGCAAGGCCCGTGGCAGCGATTTTTGCGCACCCATCGTCGCATTAAAAAAAGGAGAACTGACATGAAAAAATGGAAAAACCTATGGCTGGCTTGCTTGCTTGGACTGAGCGCTGCGGGTCTGGCGGCCCAAGAGATCAAAGAGATTCGCTGGGCGGTCGACGGTGGCTTTCCGCCTTTTGACGTCATTGCCCCGAATGGCGACATAACCGGTTTCGATCCCGATATTGCCCAAGCCATTTGCGACAACCTCAAAGCACGCTGCATCTTTATCAAGCAGCCGTTCGACAGCATGATTGCCGCGCTGAATGCCAAAAAATACGATGCCGTTATCGCCTCGCTTAACGTCACGCCGCAACGCCTGAAAGAAGTTGATTTTTCCGACAAATACTATGCCGGCTCGCCGCAACTGATTGCAAAAAAAGGCAGCCCGTTGTTGCCGACCGCCGAATCCCTGGCCGGCCAGACGGTGGGCGTTCAATCAGGCTCGATCCACGAAACCTATGCGCGCACCCACTGGGCCGCCAAGGGCGTCAAAATCGTCACCTATACCAACCAGGACAATGTTTACCTAGACCTCGCATCCAGCCGCATCAATGCAGCCTTGCAGGACAATATCCAAGCAGAAACCAGTTTCCTGCGCACCAAGCGCGGCGCCAAATTTGCGTTTGCCGGCCCAAAAATTGGCGGCGACCTGCCGGTGGCCATTGCCCTGCGCAAATCCGACACCAAACTCAAGGCGGCCATCAACCAAGCCATTGCCAACATCCGCGCCGATGGAACTTACGACACGATCCGAAAAAAATATTTCGATTTTGATATTTACGGCGATGAATAAAAATCCGGCTCCGCCGTCTTTGGAAAAAGCCTTCAATCCGACACCGCCATGGTAGCTTCTTACCTGCCACTCATACTCTCCGGCGCCATGCTGTCGCTGCGGGTTGCGCTTTTTTCACTGCTGCTGGCCCTCTTGCTAGGACTGCTGAATGCCTGCATTAAGCTCTTCGGCTCACCCGCGCTGCGCGCCATCTCGGTGTCGTACACCACCGTGGTACGCGGCATTCCTGAGTTGGTATTGATGCTTTTGCTGTATTTTGGCGGCGAACAACTATTCAATTTGGCGCTCAGCACACTTCAACTACCGGCGGTCGAATTCAATAAATTCATTGCCGGCGTACTGACAATTGGCTTCATTTTTGGCGCCTACTACACCGAAACCTTTCGCTCCGCCTTTATGGCCGTAGCCCCTGGTCAATTGGAAGCAGGCCGGGCTTACGGCATGTCGGCTTGGTGTGTATTTCGCTCTATTTTATTCCCCCAAATGCTGCGCCACGCCTTGCCAGGGATCAACAACAACTGGCTGGCACTGCTGAAATCTGCCGCCTTGGTTTCATTGATTGGATTGGAAGATATGGTCTGGCTGGCCGAGCAAGCCGGCCGCGCCACGCAAAAACCATTCTTGTTTTACTTCATCGTTTGCGTGGTGTACCTGCTGATTACAGCAAGCTCGACAGGCATTTTCCGCTGGCTCGGGCAACGCTACCGCTACTGAGTTAGACCAAGCACCCGTACCCACCTTTTGCCCCCTGCCCTTTCAAAACGAGAACACAATGACCCTCAACGAAGTGATCAAGGCGCTGCCCGCGTTTCTTTGGTCAGACGGCGACCATTGGAGCGGGCTGGTCATTACTGCCAAACTGTTCTTACTGGCCGGCGTCTTTGGCATGGCCTTGGCCTTGCTGCTGGCCTTGGCCAAAGTCTACGGCCCACGCTATCTGGCTTGGTCGGTGGAAGGTTTTGGCTACCTGTTTCGCGGCACACCGCTTTTTTTGCAGCTGATGCTGATTTACTATGGAATATCGCAGTTTGACCTGGTGACCAATGGCTGGGACGCCGAGCAGCCCTTTTGGTTGCTTTTCCGCGATGCCACTTTTTGCGCGGTACTTGCCTATACCCTCAATACAGCGGCCTATGCGCAAGAAGTTCTGGCCGGGGCACTGCAAAACTATCCACCCGAAGAGATCATTGCCGCAGAGGCTTTTGGCATGTCGCGGTGGCAGGCCATCCGCTCCATCGTACTGCCTGGTGCACTGCGCCGGGTTATTCCCGCCTTTAGCAATGAAATGGTTTTCTTGCTGCATGCCACAGCCTTGGCATCGACCGTCACCCTGCTCGATATCACCGGCGTGGCGCGCAGTCTTTATGCCCAGACTTACTCACCTTTTTACCCCTTTCTGATGGCCGCCGTACTCTACCTGGCCTGCACCTTCTTGTTGCTTTATATATTCAAGCAAGCCGAACGACATTGGCTGGTTTTTTTACGCCCCCGCACCAGCTAAATTACGGCTTGCGCACACCGTGCTGCATAGAATTCTGGAGAAAAAATGAATGCGCTGATTGACCATCCGGCGGCCGTGGCGGCTGCCCCACAGACAGCAACCAAGCTGCGCGTTGACAGCATCTACAAGCGCTACGGCAGCAATGAAGTGCTCAAAGGTGTATCACTGACGGCGCAGGCCGGCGACGTGATCAGCATCATTGGCTCTTCCGGCTCGGGGAAGAGCACTTTTTTACGCTGCATCAACTTGTTAGAGCGCCCCAACAGCGGCCGCATCTGGCTGGGCGAGGAGGAGCTGCGGCTGGTGCCGGACAAGAAAGCAGGCACCCTGCGCGCGGCCGACACGCAGCAGCTGGCGCGCATCCGCAGCAAACTGGCCATGGTGTTCCAGCACTTCAATCTGTGGGCGCACCTGACGACCTTGGAAAACATCATTGAAGCCCCTGTCAAGGTACTGGGTCTGAGCCGCGCGCAAGCGATTGAGCGGGCTCGCAAATACCTTGACAAAGTGGGGTTGAGCAAGGTCGAAGACAGCTTTCCAGCCCACCTTTCGGGCGGGCAGCAGCAGCGGGTTGCGATTGCCCGGGCCTTGGCGATGGAGCCCGAAGTCATGCTGTTCGATGAGCCAACATCGGCACTCGATCCCGAGCTGGTTGGCGAAGTCCTCAAAGTGATGCAAGGGCTAGCGTTGGAGGGCCGTACGATGGTAGTGGTAACACACGAGATGGGATTTGCCCGCGAAGTCTCGAATCAGCTTATTTTTCTGCACCAAGGGCGGATCGAGGAAAGCGGCAACCCCAAGGAAATCCTGGCCCGTCCGCGCAGCGAGCGTTTGGCCCAGTTTTTATCGGGCAGCTTGAAGTAGCCGCGCTGCCGCCAGCCCGGCGCAAAACCCACAGGCCGCGAGCGCAGCCTCTTTGCGCCAGCCTATCTCCGATGGACCTTGAGCATGCACACCAACACCTCTCCTTCCGACTGGATTTTGCGCTGGACGCACCTGGTGCCAAGCGGCGGCGCGGTGCTCGATGTGGCCTGTGGCCAAGGTCGCCATGTACGCCATTTCCATGCGCGCAAACACCCGGTCACAGCGGTCGACAAATCAGCAGCGGCGATAGATGCCGTCGCACATTTGGCGCACGCCGTCTGCGCCGACATCGAGGCCGGGCCCTGGCCTTTTAGGGGCAGCACATTCGCCGCCGTCATCGTCACCCACTACCTGTGGCGACCGCTGCTGCCGACCCTGGTGCAGAGTGTGGCGCCGGGCGGCGTACTGCTGTACGAGACTTTTGCAGCCGGTCAAGAGAGCATTGGCAAGCCGTCACGGCCCGATTTTTTACTGCAAGCGGGCGAGCTGCTACGGGCTTGCGCCGGTTTGCATACCGTCGCTTTTGAAGACGGTTTTGAGGACAACGGGCAGCAGCCAGCACGCTTTGTGCAACGCATCGCCGCCGTGCGTGCGCGGGCTCCAGCAGCCGGCGCACGCTACCCATTGGCAGCACCGGCCACGCACCTGCGCACCAACACACAGCAGCAGACGGTATAGGGCCGTGCCGCACTGCCTGCGGCCTCGTTAGAATGCGTATTTTCCCGACTTCGACTGCGGATATGACCCCCTCACCCGGCCCCATTACAGGCAGCATCGTGGCACTTGTCACTCCGATGCACGACGACGCCAGCGTCGACTACCCAACCCTGCGCAAACTGATCGACTGGCACATCGCCGAGGGCAGCGACTGCATTGGCGTCGTCGGCACCACGGGCGAATCGCCCACCGTGAATGTCGAGGAGCACTGCGAGATCATCCGGGTCGCGGTCGAGCAAGCCGCCCAGCGCGTGCCCATCATGGCCGGCTGCGGTGCCAACTCCACCCACGAGGCGATCGAGCTGGCCAAGTTCGCACGTGCGGTCGGGGCCGACTGCCAACTGCAGGTCGCGCCCTACTACAACAAGCCCACGCAAGAGGGCCAGTACCAGCACTTCAAAGCCATCGCCGAGGCCGTGGGCGATCTGCCTATCGTGCTCTACAACGTGCCGGGACGCACCGTCACCGACATGCAGCATGAGACCGTGCTGCGTTTGGCGCACATCCCCGGCATTGTCGGGATCAAGGAGGCCACCGGCAACATTGAGCGCGCCCAATGGCTGATCCGCGAGCGTCCGCTCGGCTTTGCTGTCTACTCGGGCGACGACCCGACAGCCGTCGCGCTGATGCTGTGCGGGGGCCAAGGCAATATCAGTGTCAGTGCCAATATTGCGCCGCGCCTGATGCACCAGCTGTGCGTAGCAGCCATGGCCGGCGATGCCCAACGCGCCATGCAAATCCAGCTGCAACTGCTGCCTTTGCATAAGCACTTATTCATCGAAGCCAACCCCATCCCCGTGAAATGGGCGATGGCACGGATGGGCCTGTGTGGTGGCACGATGCGCTTGCCTATGACCCAGCTTTCGGCCCCGTGCGAGCCCGTGCTTGAAGCGGCGCTGCACGCCAGTGGCCTGCTCTGAGCGCAGGGCGCGCCACACTTCTCCCCCAAGATTTAGAAAGACACACTCTGTGAACTCTATTGCGAAACTCAGCCTGATCGGACTCGCCCTGGCCACGACGGCCTGCTCCACCAACCTGCTCACTGAAGACAAGATCAACTATAAAAGCGCCGTCCAAGGCAGCACGCTGGACGTACCGCCCGATTTAGTCCAATTGAACAAAGATTCGCGCTATGTGGTCAGCGATGGGGTTGCCTCGGCCAACGCCTACCAAGGCGCGCAAGCAGCACCGACGGTCTCCCGCACGGCGGCCAATGCCGTTGGCGATGTGCGCATTGAGCGCTCGGGCGATCAACGCTGGCTTGTCGTGACCCGGCCCGCGGAGCAGCTGTGGCAGCCAGTGCGTGATTTTTGGCAAGAAAATGGATTTTTGCTGACCACCGACCAGTCCGACCTCGGCATCATGGAGACCGATTGGGCTGAAAACCGCGCCAAAATTCCGCAAGACTTCATCCGCAGCACCATTGGCAAAGTGTTCGACGGCCTTTACTCAACCGGCGAGCGTGATCGTTTCCGCACCCGGCTAGAGCG
>JAYVXE010000115.1:0-2171 GCA_043785395.1 Burkholderiaceae bacterium
TCTCGCCCGGCTTGCCCCAGCGGACGTCGAGTCCGCCATGGATTTTGTCGAGGTCAAAGATATGCGAGGGTCGGCCCAGTTCAAACATCACGTAGTTCGAAATATCCACCAACGCCGTGACACTGCGCTGGCCGCAACGGGCCAGCCGATCCACCATCCATTGCGGCGTGGCGGCCTTGGTGTTGACGTTGCGCACCACGCGACCCGAGAAACGGCCACACAGATCAGGGGCGCTGATTTTGACTCGGAGCTTGGTCTGGTCAGACACTTCTACCGGTGGGAAGGTAGGCGTATTCAACGGTGCGCCAGTCAGCGCCGCGACTTCACGCGCCACACCGTAGACGCTGAGGCAATGTGCCAGATTGGGCGTGAGCTTGAGGGTGAACAGCGTATCGTCAAGCTTGAGTTGCGCGCGGATGTCCTGGCCGAGTGGTGCATTGGTAACGAGCTCGAGCAGGCCGCCGTGGTCATCGGACAGTTTTAATTCACGCGCCGAGCACAACATGCCCTGGCTTTCCACACCACGCAGCTGGCCGACCTTGATCAGGAAAGGCTTGCCGTCTTCCCCCGGCGGCAGCTCCGCACCAACAAGTGCACAGGGCACCTTGATGCCGACGCGGGCGTTGGGTGCACCGCACACGATGTTGAGCAACGCGCCCTGCCCCACATCAACCTGGCACACGCGCAATTTATCGGCATTGGGGTGCTTGACGGTTTCCATGATTTCACCCACGACGATTCGGGTGAACGGGGGAGCAACCGGCTTGAGCTCTTCAACTTCAAGCCCGGCCATGGTCAATGTGTCGGCGAGTTGCTGGGTCGTGAGCGGCGGGTTGCAGAATTCGCGCAACCAGGATTCTGGGAATTGCATGGTCTTACCTTGTTGTTGTTCTTATGGTTGTTATGACTGGAACTGCGACAGAAAACGAATGTCGCCATCAAAGAACAGGCGCAGGTCATTGACGCCATAACGCAGCATGGTCAGGCGGTCTGGGCCCATGCCGAAGGCAAAGCCGATGTACTTTTCGGGATCCAAGCCCATGTTGCGCACCACGCTCGGGTGCACCTGTCCGGAGCCAGCCACTTCAAGCCAGCGGCCAGCTAGAGGCCCGGTCTGGAACTGAATATCGATTTCAGCACTGGGTTCTGTGAAGGGGAAGAAGCTGGGGCGAAAGCGCAGCACCAGGTCATCACTCTCAAAAAAAGTACGACAAAAATCGGTGAAGACGAACTTCAAGTCCTTGAAGCTCACGTTCTCGCCAATCCACAGCCCTTCGCACTGGTGGAACATCGGCGAGTGCGTGGCGTCGCTGTCAACGCGGTAGGTGCGGCCAGGGGCGATAACGCGAATCTCGGGCATACGGCCGCCGGAGTCGATCAAAGCTCGGTGCTTTTTTACGTGCTGGACCGCATAGCGGATCTGCATCGGGCTGGTGTGCGTGCGCAGCAGGTTGGGCGCAGCTTCTGTGCCGCCTTCAACATAAAAGGTGTCGTGCATCGAGCGCGCGGGATGGTCTTCTGGCGTGTTGAGCGCGGTGAAGTTGAACCAGTCGGTTTCGATCTCGGGGCCCTGGGCCACATCAAAACCCATGGAGCCAAAGATGGCCTCGATGCGTTCCAGCGTGAGCGAGACGGGGTGCAAACCGCCCTGGCTGCGCTGGCGACCCGGCAGGCTGACATCGAGCGCTTCGGCCTTGAGCTGCTTTTCAAGCTCGGCATTGGCCAGTGCGTTGCGACGCTCGTTAAGGCACGCTTCAATAGCCTGCTTGGCGATGTTGATGGCTGCGCCGCGAGACTTCTTCTCGTCTACGCTCAAAGCTGCCATGCCCTTCATCAACTCTGTGACCTTGCCTGCCTTGCCGAGAAACTGCGCCTTGGCGTTCTCAAGATCGGCAGGCGTTGCGGCTTGCTCAAAACTGGTTTGGGCGCTTTGCACCAGAGCGCTTAGCGTATCAAGGGCATCGGGTTGAGTCATGTTTTTTTGCGAGTTCCAGCTAATCAACAAAATCAGGATCGAGCAAGGTATGAAACCTGCACAAAACAACAAGGGCCAGAGCCTTTTCAAGCCCTAGCCCTTTATTCTCGGACGTGACCAGCTACTTTTTTAGTAGCAAGTCGCGCTAAAAATTACGCGGCCAGCTTGGCTTTCACCTGTTCAACGATGGCACCAA
>JAYVXE010000116.1:0-2171 GCA_043785395.1 Burkholderiaceae bacterium
CCGTGACACATGACATCACGCAGTACAGCAAGGCCAAAATTTTCTCAAGCATCGGCAAGAAAACCGACCTGGTGCTGCGTTTTTCCACCGTGGCCGGTGAACGCGGCGCAGCCGATGCCGAACGCGACATCCGGGGTTTTGCCGTCAAGTTCTACACCGAAGAAGGCAACTGGGATTTGGTGGGCAACAACACACCCGTGTTCTTCCTGCGTGACCCGCTGAAGTTTCCCGACCTGAACCGCGCCGTCAAACGCGACCCGCGCACCAACCTGCGCAGCGCCGAGAGCAACTGGGACTTTTGGAGCCTGCTGCCCGAGGCGCTGCACCAGGTCACCATCGTCATGAGCGAGCGCGGCATCCCCAAGTCCTACCGCCACATGCACGGCTTTGGCAGCCACACCTTCAGCTTCTTGAACGCACACAACGAACGCTTCTGGGTCAAGTTCCACCTTGTCACGCAGCAAGGCATCCAAAACCTCAGTGACGCAGAAGCCGCAGCCATCGTGGGCAACGACCGCGAAAGCCACCAGGCCGACCTGCTCAACGCCATCGACAAGCAGGACTTCCCGCGCTGGAGCCTGAAGATCCAGGTGATGCCCGAAAAAGACGCAGCCACCTACCACTTGAACCCCTTCGACTTGACCAAGGTCTGGCCGCACGGCGACTACCCGCTGCTCGACGTCGGTGTGCTGGAGTTGAACCGCAACCCCGAGAACTACTTTGCCGAGGTTGAGCAGCTGGCGTTCTCCCCCGCCAACGTGGTGCCCGGCATCAGCTTCTCGCCCGACAAGATGCTGCAGTCGCGCCTGTTCAGCTACGGCGACGCCCAGCGTTACCGCCTGGGTGTGAACCACCACCAAATCCCCGTCAACGCGCCCAAATGTCCGCTGCACAGCTACCACCGCGACGGCAGCATGCGGGTGGATAGCAACCAGGGCTCGGAGGTCGGCTACGAACCCAATAGCCGTGGGGTCTTGCAACAGCAAGCTGATTTTGCCGAGCCGCCGCTGGCGCTTTCTGGGGCCGCTGCGCATTGGGACCACCGGGAGGATGAGGACTATTTCTCCCAACCCGGCGCCCTGTTCCGGCTGATGACAGCAGCCCAGCAACAGCTTTTATGTGACAACACCGCGCGCGCCATGCAGGGCACCTCGCACATGGTGCAGCAGCGCCATATTGGCAACTGCCAGCAAGCCGACCCGGCTTACGGCGCAGGCGTCGCTGCGGCCTTGGCACGGCTGGCGGCTGGCTCCTAGAGCTGGCTCACGTAAAAAAAAAGGCCGAGCCGGGTATGGCTCGGCCCCGTAGAGCGCAGCAGTGCAATGCATGGGATGCGCAAAAAAATCGCCCTGGACAGGGCGATTTTTCTTACAGCCTGACTGAGAGCTTTGTTAAACCAACACCAACTGTTGGTTCGCCAGCAACGTGGCCAAGCTCACCTGGGTCTCGTTCAGTGTCAGTAAAACTGTCGAGGTGTAGTCCGAGCCAGCACCGTCACGGTCGATCGACAGCACCGTGCCGCTGCCGTTATCGCTGGCAGAGATTTGAACAAACTCAGCCTCCGTCTCGGCGGTCGCACCGATCAGCAGTGAGCGCACATCGATTCGGTCAGCCCCCAAATCGGCGTTGGCAAAGTCGCCAACACTGAAACCATTCACCTGGTCAGGCCCATTGCCACCCGTCGCATGGGAGTTGTGCAGCAACTGGTAGACCAGGGTCTCGCTCCCACTCTCGGGCAGGTCGAGGACGGCACTGTCCGCCACGTGATCCTCGGTCTTGGGCTCAAGCGGCAATGGCGCCGCAGCGTACTGGACACTGGCACTGGACGCGCCGACCACCGCACCAGCGGCATCAACCAAACGCGCCTGCACGGTCACTGCCTCGTTGGCGACGGGCACATCCACCGTGACGTCCACGTAGCCGTTGGCCACATCCAAGGCCGACAGTGTGTAGCTCACCCATGTCAGCCCTGCGTCGGTGCTGATCTCCAGCGTCTCGCCCGGCTGCATGACCGCCGTCAGCAGATTAACCCGGCCCACAATGCTGGTACTTTCGCCCAATTCCTCTTTCGTGATCTCGCCGTCTTGGTTGGCGTCGGTGGTGATAAGGACCTGGGGGTTATGGGCTGGCTCTGGCTCGGGTACTGACTCGGGCTCTGGCTCTGGCTCTGG
>JAYVXE010000117.1:0-2170 GCA_043785395.1 Burkholderiaceae bacterium
GGCGCTTCGGGGGTGTTTCACGTTAACCCCAAAAAAAAGCGCAAGTCCGAAGACTTGCGCTTTTGGGCGAAGTAAGCCTAAAACCAGGCTTTAGCGGGCGAACTTGCCAGGACGGCCTGCATCGCGTGGCACGAAGGCCTTGCCTTCATGGCCGGGCTTGGCATGGAAGGGCTTGCGCGGCGCAGCAAAGTCCCCGCGTGGCGCAGCGCCGCGTGGTGCATCACTGCGTGGTGCATCACTGCGTGGGCCAGCACCATAGCCAGCATGGTCACCAAAGCCGGGCTTGCGGCCATAGCCGTTGCCAGCCGGGCCGGGGCGCTCGAAGCTGCGCTCATCACGCTGTCCCGCACCGCCACCAAAACCTGCCGCCGGGCCAGGGCGGGCTGCGGGGCGGGCATTGCGGTCATTGAAGCCGCTGGCACCACCGTAGCCACCGCTAGGGCCGCCGCCGTAACCACCGCCGCCGCCACCGCCGTAACCACCACGGTCACCGCTGCGGCCAGCGCCAAACTTACGGTCCCGCGAAGGCGCTTCCCGGCCACCACCGCCACCACCACCAAAACCACGCGATGGACGGCTCTCCGGCATGCGCTGCTGTGGCTCCATGCCTGGCACCACCTCGGCCTTGAACTGCTGGCGGCTGTAGACCTCGATGTCGGAAATCCGGCGACGATCGCGGAACTCGGCAAAAGTCACCGCAATCCCGTCACGCCCAGCCCGGCCCGTGCGGCCAATGCGGTGGGTGTAGTCCTCGGCCTTCATCGGCAAGCCGAAGTTGAAGACATGGGTCACGGTGGGCACGTCAATGCCGCGCGCAGCGACGTCTGTTGCCACCAAAATCTGCACCTGCCCTTGGCGCAAGGCCATCAGGCGGCGGTTGCGCAGACCTTGGCTCAGAGCGCCGTGCAACGCCACGGCGCTGAAGCCGTCTTGCTGCAAGTCGTTGGCCAAGCCGTCGCACTCAACCTGGGTGCTGGCAAACACGATCGCTTGGTTGATCGTGGTGTCGCGCAACCAGTGGTCAAGCAGCTTGCGCTTGTGCTGGGCGTTGTCGGCCCAGAACAGCACTTGCTTGATGTTGGCGTGCTTTTCCTGCGGGCTGTCGATGGTCACGCGCTGGGGCTCGCGCATCACGCGCTGGGCCAATTGCTGGATGCGCGACGCAAAGGTGGCGCTGAACATCATGGTTTGCTGGCGACCAATGGTGAGCTGGTTGACCTCGGCCAAATCGTCCGAGAAACCAAGGTCGAGCATGCGGTCGGCTTCGTCCACCACCAAGAACTTGACCTGGTCAAGCTTGATTTGCATCGAGCGCTGCAAGTCGAGCAAACGCCCTGGCGTGGCAACCACCAAATCGGCATTTTGCAGCTTGGCAATTTGCAATTGGTAAGGCATGCCGCCAACAACGTTGGCAACCCGCAGGCCGTGGCAATGGCGCACCAAGTCGATAGCGTCATGCGCCACTTGCTGGGCCAGCTCACGCGTCGGGCACAAAATCAGTGCACCGGGCGTGGCAGCCTTGAAGTTGCGGGTATTGGTCGGGTCTTTGCGCTTGGCTTTCTTCGGTGGCGCTTCGCCCTTGGCCAGGGCCGCAGCCACGGCCTGGTCGAACTCGGCACGCTCATTGGCGGCGAGTTCGGCCTGGCGCTTGAGCAAGGTGTGCAGCACGGGCAGCAAGAAAGCCGCCGTCTTGCCACTGCCGGTCTGGCTGGACACCATCAGGTCGGTAAAACCACTGGCGCCACTGGCTTCGCGCGGCATCGCCATCGGAATGGTCTTCGACTGCACGATGGTCGGTTGGGTGTAGCCCATGTCGGCAACGGCACGCACCAGCTCCGGGGCCAAGCCCAGCTCCACAAAGCCGTTGGGTACAGCAACTGCGTCAACTTCGGCCTCAGTTGAAGCCTCGACATCAGCATCAGCATCAGCCTCAATATCAGCCTCAACGCCCAAGACAGCCGGCGCAGCTGGCAACTCCACGTTGGCAACCAAGGCCGGGGCAACAGAAAAGTCAGCAGCAAAAGACGCGACAGAAGATGCGTCAAGGGATGGCACAGGCGCGAAGTCGCCCTGCACTGTAAAAGTGTCGGTCATAAAGTTTTCTCACACGAAATTCACCTCCGGCGTAGCCAGAGGTCGCTTCGTTTATGGTTAAAAAACATCAACCATC
>JAYVXE010000118.1:0-2161 GCA_043785395.1 Burkholderiaceae bacterium
GTCTATCAACAAGGTTTGCGTAAGTCCTAAAGTATTTACACCCTTGCTGCGTCAATCGCCAGTATCTTAGCGGCGCGCCCGGTGGTAGCTGGCGCTGCCCCGCTGCAGGCATTGGTCGCCCGCCGCGGCCGCCCCTGGCGCCAGCAGCGCTTGGCCGCGCAGTTGTTGGTAGAGCGGCGCAAAGTCAATCTGCGCCAGCGCCAGCAAGTCGTCCAAGGCGTCGATCACAAAATAGGTTTCTTGAAAATCGTCAATCCGGTAGTCGGTGCGCAGCACCCGATCGAGCGCAAAACGCAGGTGCTGGGGCGAGCTGTCGGCCAGCGCAAACTGGCTCTCGGTGTACGAAGACGCCAGCCCCGCCCCGTACAGGCGCAGGCCCTGCGCCTGCTGCACCAGGCCAAACTCGACCGTATACCAATAAACCCGGGCCAGCGGCGCCAGCATGCCGCTGGCCTGGGCGCGCAGCCCGCCAACGCCGTAGGCCTGGATGAAGTCGGCCAGCACCGGCTGCATCAGCATCGGCAGATGGCCAAAGACATCGTGAAAAATATCCGGCTCTTGCAGGTAATCAAGCTGGTGCGCCGGACGGATGAACTGCCCAGCGGGGAAGCGCCGCTGCGCCAGGTGGGCAAAAAAAACGGCGTCCGGCAGCAAGCCCGGCACCGCCACCAATTGCCAGCCGGTCTGCGCCAGCAGCACTTCGTTGAGGGCGCGGAAATCAGGAATTTGCTCCGCGTCCAGCGGCAGCTGGCGCAGCCCCGCCATAAAAGCATCACAGGCGCGCCCTGGTAGCAAGCGGCTTTGGCGCTCAAACAAGGTCTTCCACACGGCGTGCTCGGCGGCGCTGTAGTGCGCCCAGTTTTGGTCAATCGTCCAGTCAGCGCGCTGCGCGGCAGTGGTACGGAAAGAATCGGGCATGCTGTTTTCTCCTTGGCACCCAGGTGCTTGGTCTTGAAGCCTCGGTGTGGCTCGATCGGCTAGGCACACGGTGGCTCCAAGCTTCTAACGCAGTGGACAGGCCACCAAGCTGACCTGCGCAGGGCGGTCAAAATCGGCGCCGACCCGCGCCCCGCGCCACTGCACACGCCGAATGCGCCTACTGCGCCTACTTCGCCCATTGCGCCTACTCCCAATGCTCTTCTTTATCGCAATGGCGCAACAGCGCAATCCGAAAAAACCCCTGCGCCATGCCAACCCAAGGTGCAGAATAAGCCATCAATACTTTTGAAGTGAGCCCACCATGCTGGCCCTGCTTACCACCGCCTTGCGCCGTGCCTTCTTCGCCTTCTTTGGGCTGGCCGCCGTCTTGCTGATCGGGCGCGCCATGCTGGCGCAGCGCAGCCAGCCGCTGGGGCCTTGGCACACCTTCATCCCGCACGAGCTCAGCGTGGCGCAAATCGACGCCGCCAACTGGCAGCGCTACCTCCAAAGCGAGGCCGACGTGCTCGACAGCGTGCGCACCCAGGTCAGCCACAAGCTTGACGCTGCCAGCCAAACTCCAGGTAACCGCTACTTTGAGAAAAGCCCTTTGTACCCGGCGCACTTCGCCCACAACTGGAACCGCTCCTTTGAGCTGCACCCGGCCGGCCCGCCGCGTGGCGCCGTGGTCTTGCTGCACGGCTTGACCGACTCCCCGTACAGCGTGCGCCACCTGGCCCAAAGCTATGTCGAGCACGGCTTTGTCGCCGTCGCAATTCGACTGCCCGGCCACGGCAGCGTACCGGGCGGGCTGGTCAAAGCACGCTGGGAGGACTGGATGGCCGCCACCCGGCTGGCGGTGCGCGAAGCCCAGGCGCAGATCGACCCCGCGCTGCCGCTGCACCTGGTCGGCTACTCGAATGGGGGCGCGCTGGCGGTGAAATACGCGCTCGACGCACTGGAAGACCCGCAGCTGCGGCGCCCGAGCCGCATCGTCTTGCTGTCGCCCATGATCGGCGTCACCCGCTTTGCCCGTTTTGCCGGGCTGGCCGCCATCCCCGCCGTCTTGCCCGCCTTTGCCCAGGCGGCCTGGCTCGGCATTGCGCCCGAGTTCAATCCGTTCAAATACAACTCTTTCCCGGTCAACGCGGCCCGCCAGTCCTACCGGCTTTCAGCGGCGCTGCAAGAACAGTTGACAGGCCTGGGCGTGCGCCAAGGGCTGGCCGACCTGGCACCCATCTTG
>JAYVXE010000119.1:0-2149 GCA_043785395.1 Burkholderiaceae bacterium
CGCTCGGTGATCGCCAACGAGGTCGATGATCTGGTGTGCGGCGTGGGTCGCGCAAAGCCTTGAAGCAGCTTTAATTAAAAAAACTCAAGTCAAATTGGGCGCGCGGCCATACCTGTCTGGCCAAATCCCATTTACGGGCCAATTCGAGCGTCAAATAAGCCTCTAGCCCTTGTTCTACAACCATAGTTCGCTATTTTTTATGTAGCGTTTGTCAAGGCTCACCGATGGCGTTGGCCGGCAGCCTGTCGGACTTGGGCCGACGATCACCGAAAATCGGCCCCGGCTCGAATTTGAGCGCGCTCGCTGCACCATTGGCGCCTTGAACGGCGGCCCGCGCATGCACAGCAAACCTTTAGAGCCGCCTTATGCCGCACACTTGGGTGAACTACACCGTTGAAAGCATAGCCATGGTTCCCGATCTTGCCCACTCCTGGTTGATTCGCAGCGCGCCTGTGGCGGCTGCACAGGCCGCCGGCCGCCCGCTCGTGGCGCTGGAGTCAACCATCATCGCCCACGGTATGCCTTACCCGGAGAACGTTCGCACTGCGCGCGCAGTGGAGGCCTTGATCCGCGAGCTGGGGGCCGAACCCGCCACCATCGCGCTGATCGGCGGGCGCATCCGCATTGGCCTTTCAGATGACGAGCTGGAGCTGCTCGGCCGCTCCGACCAGGCCCACAAGGTCAGCCGCCGCGACCTGCCGGCCGTGCTGGCCAGCGGCGGGCTTGGCGCCACCACGGTGGCCGGCACGATGATCTGCGCCGCGCTGGCCGGCATTGAGGTGTTTGTCACCGGCGGCATCGGCGGCGTGCACCGCGGTGCGCAGGAGACCTTTGACATTTCGGCTGATTTGCAGGAACTGGCGAAGACCTCGGTGGCGGTGGTGTGTGCCGGGGCAAAGTCGATTCTGGACATTGCGCTGACACTGGAATATCTGGAAACGCACGGCGTGCCGGTGCTCAGTTGCGAGCAGGACAACTTCGCCGCGTTCTACACGCGCGACAGTGGCTTTCGCGCCGACTACAGGCTGGACGACCCGGCGGCGCAGGCACGCTTCATCCGCGCCAAGTGGGACCTGGGCCTGGCGGGCGGTGTGGTGCTGAGCACACCGGTGCCGCAAGCGGCAGCCATGGCGCGGGAGGAGATCGACGCGTTGACTCAGCAGGCGCTAGCCGAGGCCAAGGCGCAAGGAATCACCGGCAAGGCCGTGACACCCTTTCTGCTGGCTCGCATCAAGGTGCTGACGGGCGGACGCAGTTTGGCGACCAACATCGCGCTCATAAAAAACAACGCCGAGGTGGGGGCCAGGCTGGCGCTGGCCTTGGCACTGGTGGGCAATGGGGCGGGCGCAGCGTAGCCGCTCGAACGGCCGATCTCCAGCAAACTTAGCGTCGGCTCTCCGCCGGTCCTGGCCGACAGCGCCCAACCCACGCCAAGCCCTGTTTTAAAACAAAATCAGCCTCCAGCCCTTTTGAATCGGGCGTGGGCAGCTATTAAATAAATAGCTAAATGAATCGCCACTGGCCGCTGGCCTGCTGCAGCCTGGCGTGCTGCCTTCCGCAGCTCTGTACGCTCCAGCAGCTACTCGATGTTGTTGGATTCCAGGCCGCCCAAAAACCCCTTGAAATCTAAAAATCCCTGATTTATTATTTCCCGTAGTGAGCCGGCCGGTCCTGGTCTCCTGGTCGTCGAAGGCAGTATGCAGCTACAGACCCCTGATGGCCTTGAAACGATCTATGCGGAAGTACGCCTGCCGCGTTCTCGGCGCAGCTTTGGGCTGACCCGAGAACTCGACACGGCGAAGATCGACGCCAAACTCAAGGACGGGGTGCTGACCCTGCGCATTCCCAAGCAGGCGACTGCACAGCCGCGGCGAATTGCCGTCTCGGCGGCTTGAGGGGCGGGTCGGCACATCGCCCCCCAGCGTATTGAGCCCGGACTGAGTTTGCCTGGCGGGCTTTTGGGCGGCGGGCTAATCGGCTCGCCGCCCATGTGTGCAGCTATCCATCAATAAGTAAGCGAAGTAGGCGAAGTAAGCGAGGTCAGTGCAATTAGCAAAGGAGCGAATTCATGGCTACTCAACTGAAAGATTTTGCGACCGCCGTGGTCGCAGTGGTCGAGCCCGAGACGTCCGCGCTGGCTGCTGCGCAG
>JAYVXE010000120.1:0-2145 GCA_043785395.1 Burkholderiaceae bacterium
ATCCAAACCACATTAGGAAGTAATGCAACTTTTGCTTGTAACGTTTGCATAATACCGCGCCCTGTCATGTCATCTACATGAGCAACACGACGCTCAGAATGCCCACCTTCACGAGTAAGATGAATATCATCATTTTCTCGTGTGAATGGCACACCCATATCAATAAGCCAATCCAACACCGCAGGCCCTGCCCCTACAATTTCACGTACAGCAGCTTCATTGCACAAACCATCACCGGCAGCAAGCGTGTCTTGCACATGCTTTTCCAAATTATCTTCAACTGAAAAAACTGCTGAAATTCCACCTTGCGCCAAATAACTAGAGGGCTCATCATGTTTACTTCTTGAAATAACACCGACCTTCACAGTTGACGGAATACTTAACAACATAGTTAAAGCAGCCAAACCTTCACCAACAACCAATATATCGAACTTCATATATGTCCTTACTATTTATTTTAAGTTAACTTAACTTAACATCATACTGAGTAACTGCGCAATCTCTATTTGAGGTTGCTCAATCAGATTGCGCATTACATCGCGGGCCATGAGCAGGGAGAGCGCTTTGATTCCACACATTCCACACATTCGTCCGGGATGCGAAACGTAGTATTCCAACAAATATTGAGCAGCAGCATTGATAAAAATGGGGCACTATAGCACAGGTTTTAACGTAAAAGTACATACAGTTTTCCCGTAAGACACGCGAACGTATATGCAACCTGGTTTCTGTGGACATGCCAGAAGCTTCTGTGGTTGGATGGGTGTTCTTGGGCATGATTTTTTTGCGATTTCAGAAATTGTAAGGCGTGCGCACAGCACGAAAAACGGCGTGATCTGGCCTGTTTGCGCCGGTCTGCAACCGGGCTGGGCCACCGACCGGCGTAGCCGCCAAGCCGGGGCACAGGCGGCTCAGCGCGGCGCAGCACCACTGCCGACCAGTTTGGCCCAGCGTGCGCTGTCTTGGCGGATGGTTTGCGCAAACTGCTCCGGGCTGCTGCCTACGACGGCATAGTCGATGCTGGCCAGGCGCTGCAAGACATCGGCTTGCGTCAGGATGCGGCTGACCTCTTGGTGCAGGCGCTCCACGATGGCGCGGGGTGTGCCGGCCGGCGCCAGCAGACCGGCCCAGGATTGAAACTCCATCTCGGCAAAACCAGCTTCCTGCATCGTCGGCACATCAGGCAGGGCTGGCGAGCGGGTGGGCGACAGGACGGCCAAGGGCCGCAGCCGGCCGGCCTTGATCATCGGCAGGCTATTGAATGGGTCAATCGTCATTTGAACCTCGCCGGAAACCACGGCGGCCATTTGCGGGCCAGTGCCTTTGTAGGATGCGCTGACGATGTCGGGTGTGCCGGTGCGGAGCTTGAAATGCGCACCAATCAGCTCGATCATGCTGCTGCCCGCAGACAAGCTCAGGGGCTGCTTTCCCGAGCGCGCCAAGGCCACCAACTCTTGCACGTTTTGCACTGGCAGCGAAGGATGAACCACCATGACAAAACCCAGGTTGGCCAGCAGGCTGATCGGCTCAAAGCTCTTGAGCGGGTCGTAATTCGCTTTGTAGAGCAAGGGGCTGAGGGTCTGCGCGCCCGCTGTGTTGAGCAGCAGGGTGTAGCCGTCGGGCGCAGCGCGGGCCACCGCGTCGGTGCCGATCAGGCCGCCCGCGCCGGGACGGTTGTCCACCACCACGGTTTGTTGCAAGGCTTCTGAGAGTTTTTGCGACAGCAGGCGCGCCACGGTGTCGGTTGCCCCGCCGGGTGCGAACGGCACGATCAAACGGATTGCCCGGTTGGGGTAGGGGCTGGCGGTTTGGCCCTGGGCCTGGGTCCAGGGTGCGAGGGCGCAGGCACTGGCGGCCGCGATGAAACGCCGTCGCGGCGGGGACACTCGATCGATCTTGGTGGACATGCAAATCTCCTGCTCAAAGCGGCTGGACCTGCGCCCATGGGCTGGCGCGAAGTTGCCGAGATAGTTGTGGAATGTAGAAAGCCGCGCTTGATCTTGACCACGATGGCTTTTTTGCTGCCGAGGGTTTACGCCAGATTGTGGTTAAACCTAGAAACCGCAGTTGACCGCTTGTTTTCTTCTGGAGCGCCGCATGGATATTGGATTTTTCTGCTTCGATCACGTTCACCTCTTGGGTGAG
>JAYVXE010000121.1:0-2143 GCA_043785395.1 Burkholderiaceae bacterium
CACCTTGCGGATGCATTTTCATAAGAATTGGTAACTGTTCGGGCTACGTGATTGGATAAAAAGGGCTGGTGCGCTGACCAAATGCTCAAGGACGAACTCGAAGCTCCAGGGGGAGGCAGGTTTGACGCACCAACTGAAAAAAGTCACAGCGTGGACGATACAAGAATGGAAGATACAAGGGGGGAGCGCTGCAGGCGCTACGGGGGTGGTTCACGTTAACCTTTGGTACAGTGCCGCAGCGCCTGCGTTGTCGGCGCAGCCAACCATGAGAAGGATTGAACCATGCGCACCCAGGCTTTTATTTGTGATGCGATCCGCACCCCCTTTGGCCGCTACGGCGGCGCGCTGGCCACGGTGCGCACCGATGAGCTTGGCGCGCTGCCGCTGCAAGCCTTGATGGCACGCAACCGCGAGGTCGACTGGGCCGCCGTGAACGATGTGATCTACGGCTGCGCCAACCAGGCCGGCGAGGACAACCGCAACGTCGCCCGCATGGCCTTGCTGCTGGCGGGCCTGCCGATCGAGGTGCCCGGCGCCACGCTGAACCGTCTGTGCGGCTCGGGCTTGGATGCACTTGGCACGGCGGCGCGCGCAATCCGGGCTGGTGAGGCCGAGCTGATGATCGCCGGCGGTGTGGAGAGCATGAGCCGTGCGCCCTTTGTCATGCCCAAGGCCGATAGCGCCTTCAGCCGCAGCAACACAGTGTTTGACACCACCATCGGCTGGCGCTTCGTCAACCCTCGGATGCAGACGTTGTACGGCGTGGACTCGATGCCCGAGACGGCAGAAAACGTCGCAAGCGACTACGGCATCAGCCGCGCCGATCAAGACGCCTTTGCCCTGGCCTCGCAGTGCCGCGCTGTGGCCGCGCAGCAGGCCGGGCATTTGGCCGCTGAGATCACACCGGTGCAGGTTGCGCAAAAAAAGGGTGAGACGCTGCTGGTTGCGACCGACGAGCATCCCCGCGCAACCACGCTAGAGGCGCTGGCCCGGCTCAAACCCATCGTGCGCCCAGACGGCACGGTCACCGCCGGCAACGCCAGCGGCGTCAACGACGGCGCCTGCGCTCTGTTGTTGGCCAATGAGAGCAGCGCCCAGCGGCACGGCCTGACGCCCAGGGCGCGGGTGCTCGGCATGGCATGCGCCGGTGTCGCACCGCGCAGCATGGGCATGGGGCCGCTGCCGGCAACGCTCAAAGTGCTGGCGCAATGCGGGCTGACGCTCGCGCAGATCGACGTTATCGAGCTCAACGAAGCCTTCGCTGCGCAGGGCTTGGCAGTGCTGCGCCAGCTCGGACTGGCCGACGATGACGCCCGCGTCAACGCCTGGGGCGGCGCGATCGCACTCGGCCATCCACTGGGGGCCAGCGGTGCGCGGCTGGCCACCACCGCCGTCAACCGCCTGCACCGCAGCGGTGGGCGCTACGCGCTGTGCACCATGTGCATCGGCGTCGGCCAGGGGATTGCGCTGGTGTTAGAGCGCGTGTGAGGCGCGGCCCATGGGCTTGGCCGTGTTGGCGACGTCCGTGCAGGCGAATTTTGTGCACGACGCACCCAGCCCCACCGGCCTTCAGCCTTCAGCCTGAGCTCTTGTGGTGTCTCTTGCAACGAGGCCGTCCACCCTATGAAGCAGGCTCGAAACTGCTCCGGGTCTATGCGTGCACAGACCCGTGAGAACGTGTTTTTGCAGGGTGTCCCTGAAGCAAAGGGGAGTTGGGTTCGCAAAAAATCCAGCCTCTCTCCACCCAACATCACGAAATCCCGCCCACTCGCTGCCCCGCATACCGAGCCGCATAAGAGCAAAAACATGATGAGGACTTACGCAAAATTGACCTGGCTAGGCATTTTTTTGCAGACAGTACACCTGGTACGGCAAGAAAAAAGAACGACGCCAGGGCGGTTTTGCGTAAGTCCTAAATCCTAAAAAAGCTATCGTTTTAGGCGTTAATAACTGGCGTTATGTTTACCGATTGAGCAATCCAATAGTTGGCCACCTTGCAAATTACTGTTGATTGACTAGACTACTGACAGTTGTCCGCACTGCGGATGCATCAACCTAGAAACCGCAGTTGACCGCTTGTTTTCTTCTGGAGCGCCGCATGGATATTGGATTTTTCTGCTTCGATCACGTTCACCTCTTGGGT
>JAYVXE010000122.1:0-21296 GCA_043785395.1 Burkholderiaceae bacterium
CAGGCTCATAGCCCGGCTATGGGCCAAAAAGACGGTGAAAAATGGACCGCTGCGGTCGATTTGCAGCCGGCGCTCCCCAAGTCCGACAGGCTCCTAGGCACTATGCGCAACGCTTCTTCTCTTTCGACCGACGCCCTCTACCCCAACCCTCGTGCGACCACCGGTCTGGTGCTTGGCGTTGTTGGCGCCGTGGCCTTCAGTGGCAAGGCCATCATCATCAAGCTGGCCTACCGCCACGGGGTGGACCCGGTCACCCTGCTCATGCTGCGCATGCTGTTTGCTTTGCCGCTGTTCGTCGCCATGGCTTGGTGGGCGGGCCGGGGTCAGGCGCAGCTCAGCGGGGGTGACTGGCTTGGCGTGCTGGGTTTGGGCTTCAGTGGCTACTACCTGGCCAGCTACCTTGACTTTGCGGGCTTGCAATACATCAGCGCGGGGCTGGAGCGCTTGATTTTGTACCTGAGCCCCACGGTGGTCATGGCCCTGGGTTGGTTGCTCTACCGCAAGCGCGTAACGCGCCGTCAATTGGCCAGCATGGCCATCAGTTATGCCGGTCTGTTGTTGGTGTTTGGCGTCGAGGCCGAACAAAGCGGCAGCAATGTGGCCCTGGGGGCTTTGCTGGTGTTCTTGAGTGTTGTGAGCTACGCCGTCTACCTGGTGTACAGCGGTGAGATGGTGCGCCGGCTGGGTGCGTTGCGGCTGGTGGGCTTGGCCAGCACGGCGGCTTGTTTGTTTTGTATTGCCCAATTTTTGTTGCTGCGACCCGTGGCGGATGCACTTGCAGTGGCTGCACCCGTGCTTTGGCTGTCGCTGCTCAATGCCACGCTGTGCACGGCCGTGCCGGTGTTGCTGGTGATGATGGCGGTCGAGCGCATTGGCGCAAGCATGACCGCGCAGGTCGGCATGGTGGGGCCGGTATCGACTATTTTGCTAAGCGTCCTCATCTTGGGAGAGCCTTTTACCGGCTGGATTGCGGCGGGAACACTCTTGGTGTTTGTGGGCATGGTGGTGCTTTCGCGCAGCAGTGTGCCTGCGCGCTAGTCCGGGCGGCTTGGGGCCGGGCTTCAGCCAAAGCGTGGCCGCACACATTGGCCAAGGGCTTGCTGGCGGCTACAACAGCCGCTGTAAATAGCGCCCGGTGAAGCTCGCCGGGTTTTGCGCCAGTGTCTCGGGCGTGCCGACGCCGACCACGCTGCCGCCACCGGCGCCGCCCTCCGGGCCCATGTCGATCAGCCAGTCGGCGGTTTTGATCACGTCCAAGTTGTGCTCAATGATGACGATGGTGTTGCCGGCGTCGCACAGTTGGTGCAGCACTTTGAGCAGCAAGGCGATGTCGGCAAAGTGCAGGCCGGTGGTTGGTTCATCCAAGATGTAGAGGGTGCGGCCCGTGTCGCGCTTGCTCAGCTCCAGCGCCAGTTTGATGCGCTGCGCCTCGCCGCCCGAGAGTGTGGTTGCGGCCTGGCCGAGCTGGATATAGCTCAGGCCGACGGCGAGCAGGGTTTGCAACTTGCGGGCAATGTTTGGCACGGCTTGCAAAAATTCGTAAGCGGCCTCGACCGTCAGGTTCAAAATTTCAGCGATATTTTTGCCCTTGTACTGCACCTCCAGCGTTTCGCGGTTGTAGCGCTGGCCTTTGCAGATGTCGCAGGGCACGTAAATATCGGGCAAAAAATGCATCTCAACCTTGACCATGCCGTCGCCTTGGCAGGCCTCGCAGCGCCCGCCTGCAACGTTGAAGCTGAAGCGCCCAGGACTGTAGCCGCGCTCACGCGCCATCGGCACTTCGCTCATCAGCTCACGCATGGGCGTAAATAGGCCGGTGTAGGTGGCGGGGTTGGAGCGCGGGGTGCGGCCAATGGGCGATTGGTCGACGTTGATGACCTTGTCAAAATGCTCGATGCCCTCGATGGCCTGGTGCGCGGCGGGCTCGTCGTGCGCACGGTACAGGGTGCGTGCGACAGCGGCATACAAGGTGTCGTTGACCAGCGTACTTTTGCCCGATCCTGAAACCCCGGTCACGCAGCTCAGCAGGCCGACGGGGAAGGCGACGCTGACATTTTTGAGGTTGTTGCCCGTGGCGCCCAGGACACGGATTTCTTGCAAGCTGCCCAGGCTGGCCTGGTGCGCGGCCTCGCGTGCGGCGCGGCGCTCAGCGGCGGGACTCGGGATCGTCGTTTTGGACGGTTTTTTGGGTGTAGTTTTGACCTGGTTGTGCAGCACGGGCAGCCAGGGCCGGCGCCGTTTTGGAAGCTCAATTTTCAGTGTGCCAGCCAGATACTGGCCGGTGAGCGAGCCAGGATTGGCCTGAACCTCGGCACACGTGCCCTGCGCCATCACGCGCCCGCCGTGCACGCCTGCGCCGGGGCCCATGTCGATGACGTGGTCGGCCGCGCGGATCATGTCCTCATCGTGCTCGACCACCAGCACGCTGTTGCCGATGTTGCGCAGATGGCGCAGGGTGGCAATCAGGCGGTCGTTGTCGCGCTGGTGCAGGCCGATGCTGGGCTCGTCCAGCACGTACATCACACCGGTCAGGCCCGAGCCGATTTGCGAGGCCAGGCGAATCCGCTGGGCTTCGCCGCCGGACAGGGTGTCGGCGCTCCGCTCCAAGCTCAGGTAGCTCAGGCCAACGTCGTTCAAAAATTTCAACCTCAACCCGATCTCGCGCACGATGCGGGCGGCGATCTCGCCCTTGGCACCCTCCATGCTCAGTTGCGTGAAATAGTCCAGGCAGTCGCGCAGCGTGCTGCGGCTGATCTCGAAGATGGCCCGCGCCTGCGCGCCCTCCCCGACCTTGACATGGCGCGCCTGCGGCTGCAGCCGTGTGCCCGCGCAGGCGGCGCAGGCCTGGTTGCTGCGGTAGCGTGACAGCTCTTCGCGCACGGTGGCCGAATCGGTCTCACGGAAACGTCTTTGCAGGTTGGGCAAGATGCCTTCGAACGGGTGCTTTTTGCGCAGGGTTTTGGGGCTGTTGGCACCGGTATCGAACACATAGTCAAAGCTGATTTCTTCTTCGCCCGAGCCCTGCAACACGGCGTTTTGCACAGCGCTTGGCAGCGACTCGAACGGCGCCTCCAGGTCAAACCGGTAATGCGCGGCCAGGCCTTCGAGCAAGGCAAAGTAATAAGGGTTGCGCCGATCCCAGCCCTTGATGGCGCCGCTGGCCAGGCTTAGTTGCGGGAAGGCGACCACCCGGGCCGGGTCGAACAGCTCGGTGACGCCCAGGCCGTCGCAGCTCGGACAGGCTCCGAGCGGTGCGTTGAAGGAGAACAAGCGCGGCTCCAGCTCGGCCAGCGCATAGCTGCACGTTGGGCAGGCAAAGCGGGCGTTAAAGCCGTGCTCAACGCCGCTGTCGATCTCAAGCGCCAGCACCCGGCCTGCGCCCTCGCTGCCGCCTATGCGCAGCGCCGCCTCAAAGCTCTCGGCCAGCCGTTGCCGCAACTGGTCGTAAGCCAGCACATCCGCCGGTGCGGTGGCCGACGAAGCCGGCGCTGAACGTACTTTGACGCGGTCGATCACGACGTCGATATCGTGCTTTTCGGTTTTCTTCAGCTTGGGCAGGTTCTCGTATTCATAGACCGCACCATCGAGCCGAAAACGCACATAGCCCTGCGCCTGCAACTGCGCCAACACATCGCTGAACTCGCCTTTGCGCGCCCGCGCCAGCGGGCACAAAAGCATCAGCTTGGTGCCCGCTGGCAGTGCCAGCACGGCATCGACCATTTGCGTGACAGTCTGCGACTGCAGCGCCAGCTGGTGCGTTGGGCAATAAGGCGTGCCGGCACGGGCAAACAGCAAGCGCAGATAGTCGTGGATCTCGGTGACGGTGCCCACCGTAGAGCGCGGGTTGTGGCTGGTGGATTTTTGCTCAATGCTGATGGCCGGTGAAAGGCCTTCGATCAGGTCGACATCGGGCTTGTCCATGCGTTGCAAAAACTGCCGCGCATAGGCCGAAAGACTCTCGACATAGCGGCGCTGGCCCTCGGCATACAGCGTATCAAAGGCCAGGCTCGACTTGCCGGAGCCCGACAAGCCCGTAATCACCACCAGCTGGTTGCGCGGAATATCGAGGTCAATGTTTTTCAGGTTGTGCGTGCGCGCACCCCGAATACTGATGTGTTGCTGGCGCAAGACGGTGGCCAAATAGTCGTGGTCAGTGGAGGGTTTCAAAATGGGCAGGCCGGGCCGACCGGGCAAAAGCAAAACCCCCATTATCAGCAGCAAGGGCCGACCAAGGCGACCAGGGCGACACAGCACGAAGGCCGATGCCGAGCATTCTTAAAGATCAATAGTGGCCGCCAACGGCACATGGTCTGACAAATGCGACCAAGGACGTTTGGGCAAGACTATGGGCGCATGGAAGCCGACATTGCGCACGTAGATACGGTCGAGTTGCAGCAGCGGCAGGCGGGCCGGAAAGCTGGTGGCGGCACGGCCATAAGCGCTCACAAAGACCTCCTGCAAACCCGCTTCGTGCAGCAAAAAATGGTGGGCGCGGCAACGCCAATCGTTGAAGTCCCCCGCCACGATCAGCGGCGCGTCAGCGGGAATGTCGCGTTGGATCACTTGGCAAATCAGAGCCAGTTGCTTGCGCCGGTGGTGTTCAGCCAGGCTCAGGTGTACACACAAAGCGTGCAAAGGCTGGGCCCGCCCTGGCAGTTGCAGCTGACAGTGGAGCAGGCCACGCCGTTCTGGCCCGGCAATCGAAAGATTGTGGTTGGTGAAATGCGCAATCGGGAACTTGGACAGCAAGGCATTGCCGTGGTGGCCTTCGTCATAGACAGCATTGCGGCCATAGGCAAATTGGTGCCAAATGCGGTCGGCCAAAAATTCGTAGTGCGGTGCCTGGGGAAAGTTTTGCAGCCGGTTGGCGTGTTTGTGGTGAGCCCCCTGCACCTCTTGCAAAAACACCACATCGGCCGACACCCGGCGTACCGCAGCGCGCAGGGTGTGCAGCATGAATCGGCGGTTCAGAGGGCTAAAGCCCTTGTGGATATTGACGGTGAGGACTTTGAGCGAAAGCGGCACCACCGGCTGGGCATTGGCATTGGCGCTGGCGCTGGCCGCGCACGGAAAAGCCGGAATGGAAAATTTTGGCATGGTCACGACTTAAGCAAAACCCCAGCGCTCGCGTTTTTAAAAATTCGTCAACACCGTAGACAGTGCCGGGCAAACTGGTTTGCGCCCAGTCCGCCCAGCGTACAGGCAGCATTGACGCACAAAAACGGCGCCCTTTGGCGCCGTTGCAGATGCTAAGCCGATTCAGCTCATGGGTTCATGGGCTCATGGGCTCATGGGATGCATGCCTTGCCCATGGCCTCCTTTACCATGTGCACCGCCATGCGCGCCACCACGGGGCCCCATTTTGTGGGTCTCAGCGTCGAAGGTTTTTTGCTGCTCCGGCGTCAGTGTGGCGTAGAAAGTCTTGACCACAGCGGCACGTTTTTCAGCGACTGCTGCGTGTTCGGTGCGCATTTCCTTCATTTTCTCCAAGCGCTGCGGCGTGCTCAGCTTGCCCATGGCTTCGTGCCCAGGGCGTGCGCCCATGGTGGGTGTGGGCATGCCGGAGGTGAACGTGGTCCAGTCGGCTTCTTGGCTTGGGCTGAGCTTGAGCTTTTCTTTCAAGGCCGCCAAACGCTTGGTGTGGCGCTCTTGCATTTTGGTGGAATCACCCATGTGGTGACGCATTTCAGCCGGCTTGCTGCTCGCCGATGTTGCCGATGTGGCCGGTGTTGCGGGCGTGGCGGGTGCGGGTGTCTGGGCTTGGGCCGCGATACCGATGGAGGCCAAGAGGCTGACGAGGATGAGTTGTTTGTGGGCGAATTTCATGGCGAAGATCCTTGGTGAAAATCCCGAAGCAAAAAAGTATCGGGTTGAGGCCAAGTGTCGATGCCCGATGTATCGGTGGCGTGCTGCGGATGTGATGCTATGTAAAGTTGCTGAAATTTACGCAAACATGGTGGCCGGATAAACAGGGGAAAATTCCCCGGCGTCGGCCCGGTGCCGTCCCCCGTGCCTGCCACGTAAATTGTCCTTTCAAAATCAGGACGTACGCAAAATTGTCCTGGCGAGGCGTTTTTCTGCAGACAGTACACCCTGGTACGGCAAGGAAAAAACAACGCCAGGGCGGTTTTGCGCAAGTCCTAAAACTGTGAAAAAGAGAGCTGCATGTCCCCCCATTTCCTGCTTGGCTTAGCGATAGTTGCCGAAGTCATTGCCACCTCGGCGCTCCAATCGTCCAAGGGTTTCAGCCGCCTGGCCCCCAGCCTGCTGGCCGCAGTGGGCTACTGCGTGGCGTTTTATCTGTTGGCACAGGTGATGAAAAACATGGCAACAGGCGTTGTCTACGCAGTCTGGTCGGGCCTGGGCATTGTCCTGATCTCGGTGGTTGGCTGGCTGCTGCACGGACAAAAACTGGACGCCCCGGCGCTGGCAGGAATGGCGCTGATCGTGGCCGGAGTGGTGGTGATCCAGGTTTTTTCCAAAGCCGTGGCGCATTGAGGCCGACGTTTATTTCCTGAATCCAGGCCGTTAAAGCAGACCCGTGTCTAAGCCAAAATCACCCTAAGGTTTCTGCCGAAGCGCGGCACGGCGCAAATCCCAGTCCGGCCAAATAGCAGTCCAGCACAGCCTGCCCGGTGGCCATCAGATCGAAGAATTCGGGTGCCAGCAGCCAGTTGTGGATCAGGCCACCTACCAGGGCGTGCAGGCCTTGGGCTGCTGCCGCGTCTGGCAGCGGTAATTGCACGGCATGGTGGACGGCGGCGGCGCGCAGGCCGATTTGCAGTTGCGCGACATAGTTTTGGCAGACGCTGCGGTGGCGTTGTTTGACGGCCAGCAGGCCTTCGACGTACTCTACTTTTTGTGTGGCCACCTCGAACACGCGGCGCGTTTGCGCGTCGTTGGCGACCAGGTCTAGGGCGTGTAGCACCGAGGTGCGGATGGCGCTCAGCGGGTCTTCGGCAGCGGGGGCGAGCTCGTTCGGTGCCAGCTCCAGGGGCAGGGTGACGCGCTCCATCATGGCGTTGAAGAGGTAGGCCTTGTCCTTGAAGTGCCAGTAGACAGCACCCCGGGTGGCGTCTGCGGCCAGCGCAATGTCGTTGAGCGAGGTGTGTGCCACCCCTTTTTCACAAAACAGCAGCTCGGCGGCATCGAGCAGCCGGTTGCGTGTGGCAGCAGCATCTTCTTTGGTTCGGCGGGCCATGGCGTTCTCTTGGTGAAGTGGGGGTGATCCAGGCGCATGGGGCTTGCCTGTCAGCGTCGGTGTGGGCGCAATCCTCGAAAAATTCAAGGTCTTACATTCATCATTGTATGTATAATCGGCGACCTGGTCGAATAAGTGCTTTCTTGGTGCAATTTTTTGCAACCAACAGCTTCCTATTTGTCCTTCTGGTTCTGCTGGTTCACCTTTGCCAGCTATTTCGGCCCCATGCCCCAAGGAAATTCATGCCTGTTCTGCGCACGCCTTTATCCGAAACTTTGGCTTTTTACACAGCCTCTCCCTCGGTCTGCCGCTCTGTCCGGCGCCCGGATTTTTTTGCCCGCGCCCGCGTTCCTGCGGCACTCCTGGCCAGCGCTTTGCTGCTGTTCGGTTGTGGCGGTAAAACCGACGCCGCAGGGCCGTCCCAGGGGGCTGCGCCGCCACCGGCCGAGGTGGGTGTGGTGACTGTGGCGCTGGGCGATGTGGGCTTGGTGACCGAGTTGCCGGGCCGGATCGAGGCTTCTCGGGTGGCCGAGGTGCGGGCGCGGGCTGCGGGTATTTTGCAAAAGCGCTTGTTTGTCGAGGGCCGTGATGTCAAGGCCGGGCAAGCGCTGTTTGTGATCGATCCGGCGCCTTACGCGGCGGCGGCGGACAGCGCGCAAGCCCAGTTGCTACGGGCTGAAGCCAATTTGGCGCAGGCCAAGACCACGGCTGAGCGTTATGCGCCCTTGGTTGAGGCGAATGCGATCAGCCGGGAAGAATATGCGGCGGCGACCACCGCCCATTTGCAAGCGCAGGCCGATGTGGCGATGGCCAAAGCGGCGCTGAAAACTGCGCGCATCAACCTTGGCTACGCCCATGTGAGCGCACCAATTTCTGGGCGCATTGGCCGCGCCTTGGTGACCGAGGGCGCGCTGGTCGGGCAGGGCGAGGCGACGGCGCTGGCGCGGGTGCAACAGATTGATCCGGTCTATGTGAACTTCACGCAATCGGCGTCTGAGGTGATGCGTCTGCGCCGTGCACTGGAGGCCGGGCAGCTCAAGCGGGCGCCTGGTGAGGACGCGGCCAGTGTCAATGTGTTGCTGGAGGACGGCAGCAATTTTGGCAACAAGGGCCGTTTGCTGTTTTCGGATTTGAGCGTGGACCCCAGCACGGGCCAGGTCACGCTGCGCGCCGAACTTCCCAATCCCGGCGGGCTGTTGTTGCCCGGCCTGTTTGTGCGGGTGCAGATTGAGCAGGCGCAGGCTGTCAATGCGATCAGTTTGCCGCAGCAGGCGGTCACCCGCACGGGCCAGGGCGACAGCGTGATGGTGGTTGACGCGGCGGGCAAGGTTGAGCCGCGCACGGTCAAGATCAGCCGCGCCAAGGACGGCCAGTGGGTGGTGCAAGACGGTTTGGTGGCGGGTGAGCAGGTGATGGTGGACGGTTTCCAAAAGTTGCGCGGCAATGCGCCGGTCAAGGCCGTGCCTTGGAGCCCCATCGGCGCTGCGCCGCTCAAGGCTGAAACCATGGCCGAAACGGCGGCGACGCAGAAGTAAGGGGACGACGCAATGGCAAAATTTTTTATTGACCGGCCTATCTTCGCCTGGGTGATTGCCCTGTTCATCATTGTGATGGGCAGTGTTGCCGTGACCCAGCTGCCGATTGCCCAGTACCCGCCGGTGGCACCGCCAGCGATTGTGATTTCGGTCGCCTACCCAGGTGCTTCGGCACAGACGCTGGAAGACAGCGTGCTGAGTGTGATCGAGCGTGAGATGAACGGCTCGCCGGGCCTGATTTATATGGAGTCGGTCAGCCAGGCTGACGGCTCAGGCAGTATCACCCTGAGCTTTGAGACCGGAACCAACCCTGAGTTGGCCCAGGTGGACGTGCAAAACCGTTTGTCGCGCGCCTCGCCCCGGCTGCCGCAGGCGGTCACGCAGCAGGGTGTGCGGGTTGACAAGTCGCGCTCGAACTTCTTGTTGTTTGCGATTTTGTCGTCGGATGACCCGGCGATTGACCCGATTGCGCTGGGCGACTATGCCTCGCGCAACGTGGTGCCCGAGCTGCAACGCCTGCCCGGCATTGGCCAGGCCCAGTTGTTTGGCACCGAGCGGGCGATGCGGATTTGGGTTGATCCGGCCAAGCTGGCCGGCTTCAAGCTCTCAAGCAGCGATGTCACCACCGCCATCCGGGCGCAAAACGCCCAGGTCACGGCGGGCACTTTGGGCGAGTTGCCCAATGCCAGTGGCCAGACCATTGCGGCCACGATTGTGGTCAAGGGCCAGCTCTCCAATGTGGAGCAGTTTGGCAATATCGTGTTGCGCGCCAACCGTGACGGCTCCAGTGTGCGGCTGCGCGATGTGGCGCGGATTGAGCTTGGTGCGCAAACCTATGCGACGTCGGCGCGCCTGAACGGCAAGCCTTCGACCGGCATCGGCGTGCAACTGTCACCCAGCGGCAACGCGCTGGCGGCGGCCAAAGAGGTGCGCAAAAAGATGACCGAGCTGGAGGCCTTTTTCCCCAAGGGCGTGCACTGGACGATTCCTTACGACAGCTCGCGCTTTGTCGAGATTTCGATCACCGAGGTCACGGTCACGCTGATCGAGGCGGTGGCGCTGGTGTTCTTGGTGATGTTTTTGTTCCTGCAAAACTGGCGCTACACCATCATCCCGACGCTGGTGGTGCCGATTGCCTTGCTCGGTACGTTTGGCATGCTGCTGGCGCTGGGCTTTTCGATCAATGTGCTGACCATGTTCGGCATGGTGTTGGTGATCGGCATCGTGGTTGACGATGCCATTGTGGTGGTGGAAAACGTCGAACGCATCATGACCGAGGAGGGTTTGGCGCCGCTGGAGGCGACCCGCAAGGCGATGGGCCAGATCTCGGGTGCCATCATTGGTGTGACGGTGGTGCTGATTTCGGTCTTTGTGCCGCTGGCATTTTTTGCCGGCTCGGTGGGCAACATCTACCGCCAGTTTTCGGCGGTGATGGTGATCTCGATTGGCTTTTCTGCCTTCATGGCGTTGTCGCTTACGCCGGCGCTTTGCGCCACGCTGCTCAAACCGGTCAAGGCCGGCAGCCACCACAGCAAGGGCGGTTTTTTTGGTTGGTTCAACCGCAGTTTTTCCCGCACCACCAAGGCCTACGAAGGCGGGGTGGCGCGGATACTTAAGCGCGCCGGCCGCTACCTTGTCATCTACGTGGCCATCATCGGCGGGGTTGCGCTGGTTTACAGCCGTCTGCCAACCTCGTTTTTGCCGGGCGAAGACCAGGGCACCTTGCTCGTCAATGTGCAATTGCCACCTGGCGCGACACAAGAGCGCACCAAGGCAGTGATGGAGCAGGTTGAGGCCTATATGCTGGCGCAGCCCGAGGTGAAAAGCATCGTCGGCGTGCTCGGCTTTAGCTTCTCGGGCCAGGGTCAAAACGCTGCGCTGGCTTTTGTCACGCTGAAAGACTGGGCCGAGCGGGTTGGCCCCGCGCACAGTGCCGAGGCGGTTGCCGGGCGTGCTTTTGGCGGGCTCTCCGGGATCCGCGATGCCTTCATCTTCCCGCTCAGCCCGGCGCCGATTCCCGAGCTCGGCAGCTCCTCTGGTTTTGCGTTCCGCTTGCAAGACCGGGCGGGTGCGGGCCATGAGGCCTTGCTCGCCGCGCGCAACCAAATGCTTGGCATGGCGGCGCAGAGCAAGCTGCTCACACAGGTGCGCCCAAGCGGGCTGGAGGATGCGCCCCAGCTCAGCATCGACATTGACCGCGACCAGGCCAGCGCGCTGGGCGTCGGCTTTGATGCGATCAATGCCGTGCTGTCGACGGCACTGGGCTCCTCCTACGTCAACGATTTCCCCAACCAAGGGCGGATGCAGCGCGTCGTGGTGCAGGCTGACGCGCCCGAGCGCATGCAGCCCGATCAAATTTTGCGCCTCAACGCCAGCAACAGCCAGGGCCAGCCGGTGCCGTTGTCGGCGTTTGCCCGCACCGAGTGGGTCACCGGTGCCATGCAAACCGTGCGCTACAACGGCTACCCGGCCATGCGGATCGACGGCTCGGCCGCAGCCGGCTTCAGCAGCGGCGCAGCGATGGCCGAGATGGAGCGGCTGGCAGCGCAGTTGCCGCCGGGCTTTGGCTTTGAGTGGACCGGCCAATCGCGCGAGGAAAAAGAAGCCGGCGCGCAGACCTTGATTCTGTACGGCTTCGCGATCTTGGCGGTGTTCTTGTGCCTGTCGGCACTCTACGAGAGTTGGACCATCCCGCTGGCCGTCATCTTGGTGGTGCCGCTGGGCGTGTTTGGCGCGGTGCTGGCAACGCTTTTGCGAGGCTACGCCAACGACGTGTACTTCCAGGTTGGCTTGATCACCATCATTGGTTTGTCAGCGAAGAACGCGATTTTGATCATCGAGTTTGCCAAAGACCTGCAAGCCCAGGGCAAGAGCGTGCTGGCGTCGGCGTTGGCCGCTGCGCAGCTGCGGTTTCGCCCGATCATCATGACCTCGCTGGCGTTTTGTCTGGGCGTGTTGCCGCTGGCGCTGGCCTCCGGCCCCGGCTCGGCCAGCCAACGCGCGATTGGCACCGGTGTGCTTGGCGGCATGATCGTTGGCACCTTTTTGGCAGTGTTCTTTGTGCCGGTATTTTTCGTGGTGGTGCGCGGCCTTTTCAAGGGCAGTGCACGGCAGCAAAAAATCTATGCCCAGCACGCTAAAAATGCCGGTATCGGCGAGGACAACCATGCATAAACCCGCTTTTTTCAAACTTGCTACCTTGGCCAGCGCCGCGTTGCTCAGTGCCTGCTCGCTGATGCCGACGTATGAGCGCCCTGCCGCCCCGGTCGACGACGCCTTTCCCGGCACCAGCCAAACCAGTCAAGCCGATCTGGTCGGCCACACCGCCGCCGCCGACCTGCCGTGGCAGGACTACTTCATCGACCCCCGGCTGCAACAGCTGATCACGCTGGCGCAAGCCAACAACCGTGACTTGCGCCTGGCGATGCTCAACGTCGAACAGGCACGGGCGCAGTTTCGCATCCAGCGTGCCAACCAAATGCCCTCGGTGGGCGTGGCCGCAGGCGCGACCCGCGCTGGCAGTGGCGGCAATACCGGCAACAGCTTCAGCGTCGGCTTGGCGCTGACGGCCTGGGAGATCGACTTCTTTGGCCGCCTGGGCAGCTTGAAAGAAGCCGCCTTGGCCCAGTACCTGGGCAGCGAAGAGGGGCGCAAGGCCGCGCAGATCAGCCTGGTTTCGGCCGTCGCCTCGGGCTGGCTCAACCTGCTGGCCGACCAAGAGTTGTTGGCCTTGACGCAGCAAACCTTGGCGACGCGCGAAGAGTCGCTGCGCCTCATGCAGCTGCGCTTTACCAACGGCGTCTCGTCCGAGCTCGATCTGCGCCAGGCCGAGTCGTTGACCGAGTCGGCCCGCGCCACACTGGCGCAGCAACAGCGCCAGCGCGCCCAAGACGAAAACGCGCTGGTGTTGCTGCTGGGGCAAGCGCTGCCGGCGGACATTTCAGCCCACTTGGCGCAAGCCACGTTGTCGACCAGTGCGCCCTTGCCCGTCTTGCCGGTGGGCCTGCCGTCCGAGGTGCTGGTGCGCCGTCCCGACATCCGCCAGGCTGAGCAGCAACTGATTGCCGCCAACGCCAACATTGGCGCGGCGCGGGCCGCGTTCTTTCCGCGCATTGCCCTGACGGCCAACGCCGGCTCGGCCAGCAGCGAGTTGTCCGGGCTGTTCGATGCGGGCACCTTCGCTTGGTCACTGGCGCCGCAGTTGCTGCTGCCGATTTTTGACGCCGGGCGCAACCGCGCCAACCTGGACTCCGCCCAAGTGGCGCGCGAGATTGCCGTGGCGCAGTACGAGCGCAGCATCCAAAGCGCCTTCCGTGAAGTTGCCGACGCCTTGGCGGGCAACGCCACGTGGGGCCGGCAGTTGCTCGCCCTGCGGGCGCAAGAGGAGGCCGAGGCGGCCCGCGCCCGCCTGTCCGAGCTGACCTACCGCAACGGTGTTGCCAGCTACCTGAGTTTGCTCGACGCCCAGCGTGCCTTGTTTGGCGTGCAGCAATTGGTGCTGCAAACCCAGCTCGCGCAGGAGCAAAACCAGATTGCGCTGTACCGCAGCCTGGGCGGCGGCTGGCACGCCGTGGCTGAGACCGCGCCGGCTGCCAGCGCCCCGCCCGCCCGCGTCGACTAAGGTGCGCAGCGCACAGCAAGGGCAGGCATGGGATGCACATGGGAACGGCGCAGCGCGCGCATTCCCCATATGTTTGATAGCTGCTAACGCATGGTTTTAAAGCATTTCAGGCATTAATGTCATTGATATTGATGTTTGACAAGCGCTATAAGCTATCTAAAAAATAGTATGGGCGTGTAAGCCGACAGCCTCCTAGGCCAGCAAGGCCAAGGCCAGCTGGTGCAGGCGATGGTCGCTGCGCACCAAAGCGTCCACGATGCTGAAATGGTGCAAACCCGGCAGCACCTCGGCGACGGGGACGGTGCGGCGGCCCCAGGCCTGTTGCAGCAAGGTGTTTTGGCGCAAAAACTCGGCGCTTTCCTGTCCTCCGGCCACCGTGTAGAGGAGCCGGTTCGGCGGCGCGGGCAAGCCAGCCGGGCTCAGCTGTTGCACCTGCTGCGGCGTGAGCTGCAAGCTCGGCTGGAGAAAAGGCGTTTGCCGGATCGGCGCCAAATCGTACAGCCCCGAGATCGACAAAGCCCGGCGCACCACAGCCGGCGGCAAGTCGGCAGCGTGGCGCGGCCAGTCACAGCCCAGCAACAGGCTGGCCAAATGCCCGCCCGCCGAGTGGCCGGCCACCACGATGCGCTCTGGATCACCCCCAAACTGCGCGCAGTTGTGCCAAACCCAGGCCAGCGCCCGCTCCATTTGCCGGCTGATGTCGGCGACGCTGACGGCTGGGCACAAAGCGTAGTTGGGGATGACTACGCAGGCCCCGGCGGCGTGAAAAGCCGGTGCCAAAAAAGAATGGTCGGCCTTGTCCATGGCACGCCAATAGCCGCCGTGCACAAACACCAGCACCGGCGCACCGCTGCGCTTGGCGGCAAAAATGTCCAAGGTTTCGGCGGCCCCGTCACCGTAGCGCAGCTCCAGCTGCCCAGGCAGCTGCTGGCGCGCCAAGGCCGAGTCAGCGGCCCAGCGTTCAAAGTACGCGCCGTGGTCGGGCACCCGGGCGAGGTTGTTGTACATGCGGTCCAGCCACTGTCCATGGGCTGCGTCGTGTTCGGGTTGCTGGGGGGCGTTGTGCGGCATGGCAGTGGCTTTCTTTGGGGCAGGATTTGCGCAAAATTGTCCTGGCTAGGAGCCTGTCGGACTTGGGGAGCGTCGAACAGCGAAAATCGGCCCCAGCGAGGCCTGTGGCAGGACAGGGATGGAGGGGCTGCTGGAGGCGTGGTTTTTCGCCGGGTGCGGGATTTTGGTAACTACTCAGGTCACGGCATGCAGTGCGCTTTTGTTTTACCCCCTCTCCCAGAGGGAGAGGGGGTAAAACCAAGCCAGACCACCTGAGTAGTTACGGATTTTGAGGTGAATCGTTGGGGTGGCACTTGGCCGCGCAGCCGCGCATGTAGCCGAGCATGTGGTCGCGCATATAGCCGCGCATATAGCCGCGCAGGCATTGGCGCTGTTGTGTGCTGTGGCGCGCTGTTGCCTGTGCACCGCACCCTATAATAATGGGTTAATTCTGCCAAGCCCTACGACTGATTGAGGACGCCATGAGCGACAAGCACCCCGCGCACCCCGCGCACGAAGAGGCCCACACAGGCCCCATCAAGACCCCGAAACAGCTGTTATTGGCAGCTTTTTTCTCGTTTGTGGTGCCCATTTTTGCCATCATTGGCTTGGTGTTTTACGTCACCTCGGCCAACCAAACCGCGCCTGGCGGCGACCACTCTGAGCGCGCTGTCGCCGAGCGGATTCAAAAAGTTGGCCGCGTTGAGATCCGCGACGCCAACCGCCCATTGCGTGAAGGCGCCGAGGTCTACCAGACCCAGTGCTTTGCCTGCCACGCCAGCGGGGTTGCGGGTGCACCCAAATTTGAAGATATCGCCGCCTGGGGCCCGCGCCTGAAGAGCGGGCTCGAAGCCTTGGTGCACGCCTCGTTGGCCGGCAAGGGCGCGATGGCGCCCCAGGGCGGCGGCGAGTTCAACGACACCGAAATTGCCCGCGCCGTCGTCTTCATGACCAATGCAGCCGGTGGCACATTTGATGTGCCGCAAGCGCCTGCTGCGCCGGTGGCGGAAGGCGCAAGCCCCGCACCTTGAGCGGCACGGGCCAGAGTTTGCGCACACAAAAAAAGCCGGTCATGCACCGGCTTTTTTTGGGATGAAAATGATGTTTTCAAAAGCACAGCATTGTTTTTATGCTGCGGATTTTTGTATTTCCTCGGGGCTGCGGACAAAGCCAAACAAGCCCGGCACGTGGCTTGCCAGCAGCGTCTGCGGTGGCCACAGGCCAATCTCTAACGCGTCGGCCAGCAGCGCCATATCGAGGCTGTGCACCAGGCCTGCACCGAGCGTGGTTTGCAGGTAGGCATAACCATTTTCGTCCACCCAACAGGCCTGCACCGAGGCGGCTTGGCCGGTATGCGCGGTAACCGCAAAGTCATCGGCAATGCGCCAAATCCACGGCGTGATCTCTAGTTCTACATAGACCCGCTGCGGCCCGTTTTGGAAAAACCACTGGCCCTGGGCGTCCGCCTGGTAGTTGCGCTGGATGAAGTCGATCAGCTTGGTGTGCTCTAGCCGCGCGCCCTTGGCCTGGGCCGGGCCGCCGGGCTGGCCAAAACGGCCCTGCGCCTGCGCCTGGTCGTCGCGCAGATACCAGTTGCCACGGGCATCGAGCCCGAGCCAGCCATAACAGGCTGGCACATGTGGCCACTTGGCCAGTGCCGCTTTGACGATGGCGTCCATCGGGTTTCCTTTCAGTGTTGCAGCCGACCCTGTGCCGCCAACCAAGCACCCACCGCCTCGGGCATGGCTTGCGAGTCCAATGCAAAGCCCACATGGCCGCCTTGCGCGGGTTGCCAAAGTGTGACACAGCGGCCTACCGCCGCCATCTGCGGCAGGCTGGCAGCGGGCACCAAGGGGTCGTTGCGCGCATTCAGCAGCAGCGTTGGGATTTGAATCGCGGCCAGCTGCGGTTTGGCCGAGGCGCGCCGCCAGTAATCTTCGGTGCTGCGAAAACCGTGCAAGGGCGCGGTGAAGAGCTGGTCAAACTGGTACACATCGCGCACCGCCAGCAGCGCTTCGCGCTCGAACAGACCGGGGAATTGGGCCAGCTTGGCCAGCGCCTTGGCCTTCATGCTGTGCAAAAAAATGCGGGTGTAGAGCTGCCGATTCAAACCCTGGCCCAGCGCTGTACCGCTGGCGGCCAAATCGACCGGCGCGCTGATTGCCGCCAGCGCCTGCACCCACGGTGCGGCACTGGAGCCCATTTCCTGCGCCCAGCGCAGCACGGCATTGCCGCCCAGCGAGACACCAACCACCAGCAAGGGGGCGGCCGCACGGGCCCGCAGGCGCTGCAAAATCCAGTCAATCTCGGCATAGTCACCCGAGTGGTAGGCGCGTGGCGCGTGGTTGATCTCGCCGCTGCAACCCCGGAAATGGGGCACGGCATAGGCCCAGCCCTGGGCTTGTGCAAAGTCGGCAAAAGCCTGCGCGTAGTGGCTGGCCGACGAGCCTTCGAGGCCGTGGAACAGCACCAGGAGCGGTGGCGCGACGCCGTTGGCATGGGCGGGCGGCAAAAAATCAACGTCAATAAAGTCCGCGTCGGGGCTGCTCCAGCGCTCGCGCTGGAACCGGGGCCGCTTGGCCGCACAGCGCGCCTGCAGCGCGGGCCAGAGGGTTTGCAAGTGACCACCAGGCAGCCACCAAGAACAATCATAATTCATAGCAAACTATATATACCTGCATTGCGGTTGACTTTATTATCTTTGGTATAAGTTGCGGGATTTTTCAGTGCAGCACGGGCTGTTCGGACGGGTCGTTACGCGTTGGTGTGACCTTGCCTGGGCTGGCGTGGTGCGCCGCCAAGCGCCAGCCTTGCGTGGTTTTGAGGTAGACGTTGGTGGCGAGCACCAAGGAGTACAGCGGGCCGTTCGGCCCGTCCACCTCAAGCCATTCCAGCACGCTGTGGACGGCGCTGCCCAGTGCGGCCAACTTGTGCACATGCTGCGCTTGCAGGCGCAGCGGTCCATGCGTAAAGATGGCCTCGAACTGCTGGCGGATCGCCTCGGCACCGAATGCGCGCACACCCCCCGGAAAGACGCAGGCAATCTCTTCTTCATCGGCCCAGCAGGCCATCAATTGGGCAAGATCGCCTTTGTGCAAGGCGTCGTAGAACGCGGCCTCAACCTCATCGGCAGAGCCGCAGTCGATGGAGGCACGGAGTTTGGCTTGGATCATGGTTTTGCGGCAGGGTAGGCGAGGCGGCCCCCGGGTTTGCGCGAGGCCTGGGGAGTGGGTGCGTACTTTATAGGAGGCGCGGCGAGAGCAGGCTCGTTGGGGGCGGCTCACCAGTGCCGCACGGCTCACACCGGCCACACCACGCCGTTGTCGTTCAAGATGGCATCCAAGGGCTGGTCATGCGGCTCTGGCACAAAGTCGTCAAGAAAGCCTTCGGTAAAGCCCAGCCCGACGGTGCGCGGGCGCGGCTGCAAGCTGGCCAGGGTGCGGTCGTAGAAGCCGCCGCCATAGCCGAGCCGGTGGCCGCCGGCGCCGTAGCCGACGCAGGCGACGAACAGCAGCGAGGGCGTGACGACTTCGGTCTCCTTGGGCTTGGGGATGCCGTAGGCGTCTTCCTCCATCGGGCAGCCCGGGTACCAGACATGAAAGCGCAGGGTTTTGTGCTGTTTGTCAACCACCGGCAAGGCGATGCGGCGGCGCTGCGGCTGCTCGAGCAGCTCGCCGTCTTCCTTCCAGCGGTGCAGCGCTGGCAGTGGATCGAACTCGCCCTTGATCGGCCAATAGGCTCCGATCACGCTGTCCGTGTGCCCCACCAGCCAGATCCGCAGCACGCGTTGCAGCTGGTCGCAGCGGCGTTGCCGTTCGGGTAGATTCATGCGTTGTTCGATCAACGCTTTGCGCACAGCCGTTTTGTCCATAATTCCCCCATGAAACTTCTGACTATTTTGACACCGCTGGGTGTCGCCTTGGGCCTTGCCGTAGCCAGCCTGCTGCCATCCTCTGTCTTCGCCCAAAAAGCCGAGGACCAGGTTGTAGCCGACATGGCGCAGGCGTTTCGCCAAGGTGACCGCAAGCGGCTGGCCCAGTTGCTGCCCTTGGCGAGCGGCCATGTGCTGGAGTCCTGGGCCGCGTACTGGGAGCTTAAAAGCCGTTTGAGCGAAGCCAGCGCCGACGAGCTTGAGGTGTTCTTCAAACGCTACGCAGGAAGCTACCAGGAAGACCGCCTGCGCAACGACTGGCTGTTGCTGCTTGGGCAACGGCGCGACTGGGCGAGTTTTGCCGCGCAGTACCCGAAGTTTCGCATGGCCGATGACCGCGAGCTGCGTTGCTATGCGCTGCTGGTCGAGCCGGTCTCGGCGGCGATGGATCCTGGCCAGAACGCGGGCCAGAACATGGGCCAGAACGCGGGCCAGAACATGGGGGAGGAGCTGCGGCGCAACTGGTATGCCCAGCGCGATGCCAGCGATGGCTGCCAGCTGGCCGCAGGCCGCTTGCTGGCGCTGCAAAAAATAAGCGAGCCCGACATCTGGCGCAAAGCCCGCCTGGCGATCGAGGCGAATCGGCCACGGGTGGCGCGCAGTGCAGTGGAGCTCATCGCGCCCGAGCTCGGTGGCGCCGTGGGGGAGCTGGGCGAAAACCCGGTCAAATTCCTGCACACCAAGGCCACGGCCGCACGAGGGCAGTCGCAACTGGTGGTCTTGGCCCTGCTCAAAATCGCCAGCAAGGATGCCAGCGCCGCCGCCGATTTGATGGATGGCAAATGGGCGGCACAGCTCAGCCAAGAGGAGCGCGACTGGGTTTGGGGCAGCATTGGCCGCCAAGCCGCGATGAAGCTGTCGCCCAGTGCACCGGGCTACTTTGCCAAAGTCCACCAAGAGCGCAACCTGGGCGACGATGCGCTGGGCTGGAAGGTGCGTGCGGCACTGCGCGCAGGCGACTGGGGGGCGGTCGGGCCGGCCATTGGAGCGATGTCGGACGAGGCCCAGCGCGACAGCACCTGGGTTTACTGGCGCGCCCGCGCGCTGCTGGCCAACCGGCCCACCGAGGCCCAGCGGCTAGAGGCGCGCAAGCGCTTCGAAGAGATCGCCGGGGTGCGTGGTTTTTATGAGCAACTGGCCTTGGAAGAGCTGGGCCAGCGCATCACCGTGCCGCCAAAACCGGCTGTGCTGAGCGCCGAGGAGCGCAGCGCAGCGCGCCAGAACCAGGGCTTGCTGCGCGGCCTCTACGCGATCCGCATGGGCCTGCGCAGCGAGGGCACGCGCGAGTGGAACTACAGCACCAACCTGCACCAGCCGGGCGGCATGGACGACCGCGCACTGCTGGCGGCGGCCGACCTGGCCTGCCAGCAAGAGGTTTGGGACCGCTGCATCAACACCAGCGAGCGCACCAAGGGTGTGATCGACGCCGCCCAGCGCTACCCCATGCCGCACCACGACAGCGTGCTGCGGCGCAGCCGCGAGATCGGCATTGACCCGGCCTATGTCTACGGCCTGATCCGCCAAGAAAGCCGCTTCATCATGGACGCCCGCTCGGGCGTGGGTGCGTCTGGGTTGATGCAGGTGATGCCGGCGACAGCCCGCTGGACGGCCAAGAAAATCGGCATGAGTGGCTTTACCCTCGACCAACTGCACGACCGGGAAACCAATATCACCATTGGCACGGCCTACCTCAAGCTGGCGCTGGACGACTTTGACGCCTCGCTTCCCCTGGCCGCCGCCGCCTACAACGCCGGCCCCGGTCGGCCCCGCAACTGGCGCAACGGCCCCCAGCTCGAAGCCGCCATCTGGGCCGAAAACGTTCCCTTCAGCGAAACCCGCGACTACGTGAAAAAAGTGCTGGCCAACACCACCAACTACGCGGCGCTGCTGAGCGGGCAGCCGCAGTCGCTCAAAGCGCGGCTCGGCACGGTCGGGCCACGCGCTGCGACGCAGGCCGAGGCCAACCCGGATTTGCCGTAAGACCACGCCATACAAGGGCCGTTACAGTGCGGGTTAACTTCCATGCCTGGGCTAAACGCCCCAAACGATGAACCCGAAGCACGCGCCGAGCGCACCACTTCCAGTGCAGCCGTGGATCTGGCTCCGCCCCCTTGAGGGGGAAGCGCCGCAGGCGCTACGGGGGTGGTTCACATTAACCTTTTTGTCAAGGAAGAAGCATGGATCTCGCTGTGGTCGTTTTTTTGAAGGCCGTGCTGTTGGTGCCGGTGGCGCTGCTGCCGATCATGAACCCGCTGGGCAACGCGCCGATCTTCCTGTCGATGACGCGCGGCGCCGACGACGCAACCGCCAACAAACTGGCGCAGCGGGTGGCGCTCAACTGCTGCTTGCTGTTGCTCGGGGCGATTTTTATCGGCTCGTATGTGCTGGCATTTTTTGGCCTGTCGCTGCCCGTGGTGCGGGTTGCCGGCGGCCTGCTGGTGGCCGTGACCGGCTGGCACCTGCTCAACGACCAGGGCGACGCGCACGGCGACGGCGCGATCCGCACCACGCTGGCCGAGGCCGACAGCGTGAACTGGAGCGACGCCGAGCTCAGCAAGCGCAGCTTTTACCCCATCACCTTTCCCCTCACCGTGGGCCCAGGCTCGATTGCCGCCTCGATTGCACTGGGCGCGCAACGGCCAAGCAAACTGATGGACTGGGTGATCTCGGGCAGCGCCTTCGTGCTCGGCGCCTTGATCACCGCCGTCAGCGTCTACCTGGTGTACCGCTACGCCGGGCGCTTGCTGCGCTTTCTTGGCGACATGGGCACGATGGTGGTGATGCGCTTGTCGGCCTTTATCTTGCTGTGCATAGGCTTTGAGATCATGTGGACCGGCTTGTCGGTGCTGATTGAAGAGCTGAACTAGGAGCCTGTCGGACTTGGGGCGTCGAACAGCGAAAACCGCAGGTTTCTACAAAATCGGCCCCAGCGAGGACAGTTTTTGCCGGATTTGCAGG
>JAYVXE010000123.1:0-2140 GCA_043785395.1 Burkholderiaceae bacterium
GGTGGTTTCAGTTTCAGCGATGCTGCTGGGGTCAACAGGGTTCTCTGGCCAGGGCGGTAATTTGACTGAGCTGCCACAGGCCACCAACCAAACCAAGGAGCTGGTGGCCAGTAGGAGCTTCATTGTGCGGGTTGGAGGCAGGGCCAATGTAGTCTTTGTCATTGCGTTTCTTGGTTGCAAGTCTGTCTTATTCTCGCCAATGGGCGTTCACCCAAGGCGTGGGCCGGATATAGCGAAAGCGCCGGTTGCGCTGGCCGGCAAGTGCGTCGGGTGGGTTGCACTCGCCATGGAAAACCACGATCCGGGCTCCGGGCGGGGGTTCGGGGGCGCGCCAATAGTTGCTTGGCCAAGCGGGGATGCAGTGGTATTTGAAGCTCGGGCACCACGCAGTCGGCCAATACTGTAATTGATTCTGGCGGTGCAGGTAGTCGGACAAATAAGCCTGCTCGTTGCGAAAATCCCGGCGGATACGGTCTTCGTGGGCGAGGAAATATGCCAGCACATCGGGATGCGCACCAAGCTCAAAGCGGTACACCGATGAATTGCCGGTGACACGCCAAGGCCGTTTGTAGTCCTTGATGATCCGAAACGCGCCGGGGGCACTGAAGAAGGGCTCCAGGCTGTCGAGCACCACCACATCCAGATCAAGAAACAGGGCGGTGCCGGCAAGCCCGTAGCGCTCGGTCAGCTCGGTGCTGAACGTGGTCAGCTTGCGCCAGGCCATGTCACGCACGCCCGGGGCTTCGGGGCGAATGTCAAGCGTGGGAATGGCAAAGCACTCAACTTCGGCCCGGATGCCTTGGCTGTCGTCGGTCAGACAGATAAAGCGGAAATCGCCGCTGAGGTGGCGGCGCACCATGGCGTACAACTTGTTGACGTAGTGGGGTGCGTATTTGGTGCCCCATTTCATGCAGATCACGTGGCGCTGCTTCGCCGCCACTGGCTCCTGGGCCATCGCCTTAGTCCGTTTGGCGCTTTTTGATCGATACCGGCGGCTTGGCGCGCGCCCGCTTGACGACGCCGCCCTGGGTCAGGCGTTGGTTGCCAAGCACCCGCAGCGTCTTCACTTCGGGCCGCTGGCCGCCGCGTTTGCTGTACTTCAGAATTTTGACATCCTTGGGGCCGGGCATGCGGTCTTCGTCGGGCGTGCGTTCTTTGGCAGCAGCGGGGCGCCACAACACCAAGAGTTTGCCAATGTGCTGCACCGGTGCGGCGTTCAGGTCGGCGCTCAGGGTTTGGTAGATCAGCTCGCGGGCGGCGCGGTCATCCGAGAAAACGCGCACCTTGATCAGTCCATGGGCGTTCAGTGCGGCGTCGACTTCTTTTTTGACGGCGTCGCTCAAGCCGTCGCCACCCACCAGCACCACAGGGCTTAGATGGTGGGCGTTGGCGCGGTGTTCCCGGCGCTCGGCCGGGGTCAGTTGAATATGAGGCATAGCCCGTATTATCGAGGTATGGACTCACCGCATACCGCATGAAAGCAAAAAACCAAAGCAAGAAGGTCAACAAGGCCTGGTTGCATGACCACGTCAACGACCCTTATGTCAAGCAAGCCGGGCGCGATGGCTACCGCGCCCGCGCCGCCTACAAGCTCAAAGAGATCGATGAAAACCTGGGTTTGATCCGCCCCGGACAGCTGGTGGTCGACCTGGGCTCGACCCCCGGCGCCTGGAGCCAGTACCTGCGCCGCCGCCTGGCGCCCAGCGGCGCCGCCGCCGGGCAACTGGACGGCAGCATCATCGCCCTGGATCTGTTGGCAATGGAGCCTATTGAGGGCGTGCTCTTCATCCAGGGCGACTTCACCGAGCTGGCCGTGTTGCAGCAGCTAGAGCAGGCGCTGCTTGGTCGCAAAGCCGATTTGGTGGTCTCCGACATGGCGCCCAATCTCTCGGGCATCGCATCCGCCGATGCCGCCCGGGTGGAGGGACTCATCGAGCTGGCACTCGACTTTGCCCAACACCACCTCAAGCCCGAAGGCGCCTTGGTCGCCAAAGTGTTCCACGGCAGCGGCTACGACGTGCTGGTCAGGCTGTTCAAGGCCCAGTTTCAAGTGGTCAAGGCGCTCAAGCCCAAGGCCTCACGCGACAAGTCGGCAGAGACTTTTCTGGTCGGGATGGGATTGAGAAAAAGCAGCCACTGA
>JAYVXE010000124.1:0-2138 GCA_043785395.1 Burkholderiaceae bacterium
CGGCAGGCCGAAGGTGGACTCGGTAATAAAGGCATCGCAGGCCACCGGCTCAAACGCCGCGCAGGTGCCGTCGTCCTCCAGCTTGTAGTCGCCCGACACCACCCACACCTCGCCCTTGTATTCCAGCCGCACCTGCGCCGAACCCAGCACATGGCCGGCCGGATGCAAGCTGAGCTTGACGCCGTGGTGCTGGATCGTCTGCCGGTAGGCCAGTGTGTCGAGCCGGATGTCGGCGCCAAGCCGGTGGCGCAGGATGCCAGCGCCCGGCGCTGCGGCCAGATAGTGGCAGCAGCCACTGCGCGCGTGGTCGCTGTGGCCATGCGTAATCACGGCGCGGTCCACCGGCCGCCATGGGTCTATGAAGAAATCGCCGGGTGGGCAATACAGCCCCTCTGGGCGCGCAACGACCAAGTCCATCTGTGCCAGACCCCGCCTGCCCGCGCCGCAGGCGAATCAGCCGAAGCGGTCCAGCGCCAATTTGCCCGCAGCCGCGGACACACCGCTGACCAGCGTGCCCCATGCCATATCCATCAAGGCCAGTCCCACGGGCCAGCCCTTGAGCGTGGAAAGATTGGTCAGGTCGTAGGTGGCGTAGGCAAAAAATCCGAACAAGGCGCCCACCATCAAGGCGCGGCTCCATCCTGGCGCCGCCTGTTCGGGAACAATGGCAAACACCATCAGCCCGACTGGGTAGAGCAAATAGAAAACCAGCGCGACAGGGATGTTGGGCTTGTCGGCCATCAGGTGGCCGATGCCGTTCTGGTACAGCGGCTTGGCGATCAGCCCCAGCCACACCAGATCTATGGCGATCATCACGACCGCAGTGACAGCATACGCGGCAAGATACTTGGACATGCTTGAATACAGCTCGCGAAAAAAGCTGGATGGTACATCGCCATACCCGTCGAGGCGGGCATGGCACGATATACCCGACCGGGCGCTACAGCCTTCCGGTCAGCAGCAAGACAATCACGATGATAAGGACCAAGCCCAGCCCGCCAGTAGGTCCGTAGCCCCAGCTACGGCTGTGCGGCCAGCTCGGCAACGCGCCTATCAGCAGCAAAATTACGATGATCAGCAGTATGGTTCCCACGCTCATGGTGTACCCCTCGATTGGTTGAATTGATTGCTTGACTGCTGAATCAGTTGGATGCGGCCGGAGCGGGCGGCGTCACGACTACTGCGGTGGTGCCACTGGCACCAGTTGCGCCGGTTGCACCTGTAGCACCTGCGGGGCCAGGCACCGGCACAGCGACAGTTGCCGATGGCACTGTCACAACGGTCGGTGTAGACGGCGTGCGGTCGCAGGCGGCCAAGCCGAGGGTGGCGATTGTAAGGGCGGCGAGAAGAGTGCGGTTCATAAAAATGTCCTTTTAAAAATAGGGTGGAGAACGACTACAGGAAACGGGTAAAAAACAGATCGTCGGGTCAGGGCTTGCGTGGGGGCGCATGCCGCAGCGCGGGATCCTCCCCTTTGGAATGCGACTCGCCGACGGCTTCGGCACGACGCATAGCCTTCTCGTCCTCGGGTGAAGCCGGTTTGGCGTCACGCGCCGCCTGCTCGACTTTGCCCGACTTGGCGAACGCTTGCGCGGACTCGGTATAACGGCGATCGGACGCATAGTCCCCCTCGCCTTGCACCTTGGCGGATTCGGGTTTCTTGCTTGTGCGTTTTGGCATCAGGAAATCTCCACTTAGTTGCTTTTAATCACCAGCTGGTTGTCGACACCCACCACGCCGTCGATGCGTTGCGCCAGCAGCGTGGCACGTTCACGCGCCGCAGCGTCGGGAGCGGTGCCGTGCAGCGCCACCCGGCCGGCGGTGGTGTCCACATTGATTTTGAGAGCGCTCAAGCCCGGATCGCGCGCGAGTTCGGCGTTGATGCTGGTGGTGATGGTCGCGTCGGTGAGCTTGGCCTTGGCCGCGCCCATGACGTTGGCACTACCCGTGCCGGCGGAGTCCACGCCGCTCTTGACGGCGGCCATGGCCTGGTCGGTTTTCTGTTCGACCTTGGCTACGGCGGCGTCTGTTTTCTGCTCCAGCTTGGTGACGGCAGCGTCTGTTTTCTGTTCGACCTTGGCAATGCCTGCGTCGACTTTTTCGCCGGTAGTGGGGCCGTCAATCTGCTTGCTGCAGGC
>JAYVXE010000125.1:0-2133 GCA_043785395.1 Burkholderiaceae bacterium
CTGCGCCATCGTGGCGGCTTTGCGCACGCAGGCTTGCAGCACTTGCAAGGCGCTGACCAGGCCGTCGCCGGTGGTATGCCGGTCAAGCGCCAAGAGATGGCCCGAGCCCTCGCCACCAAGCAGCCAACGGCGTTTTTCCAGCTCTTCCAAAACATAGCGGTCACCGACCTTGGTGCGCACCAGCGCAATGCCCTTGGCGTACAGCGCCAGCTCGACAGCCTTGTTGGTCATCAAGGTGCCGACCACGCCCGGCACCGGCTCGCCGCGAGCCAGGCGGTCGGCCGCCAGCAGATAAAGCAGCTCGTCGCCGTTGTACAGACGGCCACTGGCGTCGACCATTTGCAGCCGGTCCGCATCACCGTCCAGCGCCACGCCGTAATCCGCACCAAACTCCTGCACCGCCTGCACCAAAGCCTGGGGCTGGGTTGCGCCCACAGCTTGGTTGATGTTCAGGCCGTCGGGCGCGCAGCCAATTGCCACCACCTCGGCACCAAGCTCATGGAACACATTGGGCGCAATTTGGTAGGCCGCGCCGTGGGCCGCATCGACCACGATTTTCATGCCCTTGAGCGTCAAGTCATTGGCAAAGGTGCTTTTGCAAAACTCGATGTAGCGGCCTGCGGCATCCGCCAGTCGGCGTGTTTTGCCAAGATGGGCCGAGTCGGCCCAGACCGGTGCCAACAGCAACTCGGCCTCCACCTGCTGCTCCCAACTGTCGGGCAACTTGCGGCCCTGGGCGCTGAAAAACTTGATGCCGTTGTCGGCAAAAGCGTTGTGGCTGGCGCTGATGACAACCCCCAGACTGGCCCGCTGGGCGCGCGTCAGGTAGGCCACGCCGGGGGTCGGCAAAGGCCCTAGCAAGACCACATCGACGCCGGCCGAGTTGAAACCCGACTCCAGCGCGCTCTCCAGCATATAGCCCGAAATCCGCGTGTCCTTGCCGATCAAGACCGTGGGCCGCTCCTCGCTGCGCCGCAGCACACGGCCCACGGCATGGGCCAGTCGGAGAACAAAGTCGGGCGTGATCGGTGCGATACCCACCGTTCCACGGATGCCGTCAGTGCCAAAATAAGTGCGTTGCATAGCTTGGTGCGCATAAGCGCTGGTTAGTGTTTCATGGTGGACAGGGATCGCCCGCGCCCACACCTTGCTGAATTGGCTGAATGTGCTGACCCGCTGGCACCGGCACGCTGGCCGCCTGCCAGACCCGCAGCGCCGCTTTGGTTTCACGCACATCGTGAACCCGCACAATCCGTGCGCCGCGCTCAACCGCCAACAATGCTGCGGCTACGCTGGGCAGCAGGCGCTGCGCCACATCCAGGCCGCTCACCGCCCCCAAGGACGATTTGCGCGACCAGCCCACCAGCAGCGGCCAGCCCAAAGCCAGCAAGTCCGACTGCTGCGCAAGCAAGGTGAAATTTTGCGCCACGGTTTTGCCAAAGCCTATTCCAGGGTCCAACACGATGCGGCCCGGATCGACGCCGAGCGCCACCAGCTGATCGGCTTGTTGCTTTAAGAAAGTGCATACCTGCGTCAGCACCGCACCGTCCATGGGTGCGCTCTGCATGGTGCGCGGCTCGCCGTGCATGTGCATCAGGCACACGCCGCAACGCGGATGCTTGGCCACCAGCGCGGCCGCGCCGGGTTGGCGCAGCGCCCAGATGTCGTTGACGATGTCAGCCCCCAGATCAAGAGCGGCTTGCATCACGGCGGGCTTGAAGGTGTCGATCGACACCGGGCAGCCCATGGCGACAGCGCCGCGCACGACCGGCAGCACCCGCGCCAACTCCTCGGCCAGCGGCACCGTGGGCGCGCCAGGGCGGCTCGACTCGCCGCCAATGTCGAGCAGGTCGGCGCCGTCGCGCAGCAACTGCTCGCAGTGGCGCAGGGCAGCCGCCGGCGCAGCATGCGCGCCGCCATCCGAAAACGAGTCCGGCGTGGCATTGACGATGCCCATCACCTGCGGGCGGGCCAAGTCAATCGAAAAGCGGGAAGTGGTCCAGAACATGGAAGGAATGGGGCAAAAAGCCTGGCAAGGCCCGAAAACATCACGACTTACGCAAAAATCCACAGGTAGCGTTTTTCAACAAGCTCAGACGCTACAGGTAGTGTCTATCAACAAGGTTTGCGTAA
>JAYVXE010000126.1:0-7148 GCA_043785395.1 Burkholderiaceae bacterium
CGGAGGGATTCGAACCTTCGATGGGGCTCTACACCCCATACTCCCTTAGCAGGGGAGCACCTTCGGCCACTCGGTCACGTTTCCTGAAGCTCGCTATTATGCCCTAAATTCCGGCATTCAAAGGCTTGATGGGCCTAGGTCAAAGGCTTTGTGCAGGGCGCGCACGGCCAGTTCCATGTATTTTTCGTCGATCACGACCGAGGTCTTGATCTCGGAGGTGGAGATCATTTGGATGTTGATGCCCTCCTCGGCCAGCACGCGAAACATTCGACTGGCGACGCCGACGTGGCTGCGCATGCCGATGCCGACGATGCTGACCTTGCAAATTTTGGTGTCGCCGACCACGGCTTGCGCGCCTAACTTGGGCAGCACCTGGTCTTTGAGCAGCGCCATCGTGCGCTCGTAGTCGTTGCGGTTGACGGTGAAGCTGAAGTCGGTTTTACCGTCTTTGCTGATGTTTTGAATGATGATGTCGACCTCGACATTGGCCGCGGCGACAACCCCCAAAATTTGGTAAGCAATGCCGGGCGTATCGGGCACGCCAAGCACGGCAATTTTGGCTTCGTCACGGTTGAATGCGATGCCAGAGACCAGGGCTTTTTCCATTTTCTCGTCTTCCTCAAAAGTAATCAAAGTACCGGATGCCGCTTCTTGCTGCAAGTCGATGTCCACCGGCGTGAAGCTCGACAGCACGCGCAGCGGTACGCGGTATTTGCCGGCAAATTCGACCGACCGGATTTGCAACACCTTGGAGCCCATGGAGGCCATCTCCAGCATTTCCTCAAAACTGACGCTGGCCATGCGGCGGGCCTCGGGCACCACCCGTGGATCGGTGGTGTAGACGCCGTCAACATCGGTGTAGATGAGGCATTCCTGTGCACCCAGCGCCGCCGCAATCGCCACCGCCGAGGTGTCGCTGCCGCCACGCCCTAAGGTGGTGATATTGCCCTTGGCGTCGATACCTTGAAAGCCGGTGATGACGACGATCCGCCCAGCATCCAGGTCGGCGCGCACTTTGGCGTCGTCAATCGACGCAATCCGGGCCTTGGTATGCGCTGAGTCGGTGTGCACGGCAACCTGCCAGCCCGCGTAGCTGACCGCCTCCATGCCCTCGGCTTGCAAGGCCATGGCCAGCAGTGCCGAAGAGGCCTGCTCGCCGGTGGCGGCCAGCATGTCGAGCTCGCGGTAGTGGGCCGGGCTCGGCGTCTGGGCGGCGAGCTCTTGGGCCAGGCCTAGCAAGCGGTTGGTCTCACCACTCATGGCGCTTGGCACGACGATGATTTGGTGGCCTGCGCGGGCCCATTTGGCGACCCTTTGGGCAACGTTTTTGATGCGCTCGGTCGAACCCATCGAGGTTCCACCGTATTTATGAACGAACAATGCCATGGTGCTGTTGGGGTTGGAGTTTCAGGGGTCGTGGCCCCAGCCGGTGCGGCCGGGGCCTGCGCTTGGTCGCCCAAGAATATAGGCAAAAAAAACCTAGGGATTGTACCAATCGAGCTGACTCCCCAGACGACGTATTTGGCCCCCGCCGAGTTTGATCGCGATCGCGTGTCCTCGGGTGGTGCAGGCGCTTAGCTGGTGTTGCAATTCGGCCAGTTGCGCGGTGCTGGGGGCCACGCCGTGCACGCTTTGGAGCCAGTAGCGCAGCACATTGGCCTGGCGCGCTGGGCTCAGTTGTTGCAGTGCCTGGATTTGCGGCGGGCTGCGGGTCTGCGCCAAATCTTCTGCCGCCAAGTCCTCCAGCAGGTCTTGGGCCTGGGCGGCGTGGCGCGCCGAGCGGGCAAAGGTGGCCCGGTACTGCGGCATCACCTGCGCCAGTGCAGGCAGCAACTGGTGGCGGATGCGGTTGCGGGTGTAGCCGAGCTGGGCATTGCTGGGGTCTTCCACCCAAGCTACAGCCTGGGCTTGCAGCCAGCCTCGGATGTCCAGTGCGCTGACGCCCAGCAGTGGCCGCGCAAAGTGGGTGCCGTGGCGCACAAAGCGCGCTGCCATGCCGGCCAGGCCGGGCAAGCCAGCGCCCCGGCTCAAGGCCAGCAACAGGGTTTCGGCCTGGTCGTCGGCGTGCTGGGCCAACAGTACCTGGGCCAGGCCTTGCTCTTGCGCGAGTTGCGCCAGCGCCGCATAGCGGGCGCGGCGGGCGGCGTCTTCCGGGCTTTGGCCGGGCGCATTGCGGCCATCCACGCAGGCGATGTGCAAGGGCAGGCCGAGTGACTGGCACAGGGCTGTGCAGTGCTGGGCAAAGCCGTCCGCCGCGCTTTGCAGGCCGTGGTGAATATGCAGTGCGTGCAGCTGCCCAGGCCAGCGTGCATGGGCGGCCAAAAGCAGGGCCGTGGAGTCCGCGCCGCCGCTGAAGGCGATGCCGATGGGCAATTCCACCAGCGCCTTGGCGCCGCCTGCGCGCGGACTGGCGAAAAACGCCGCCAACGCGGGCGCGCAAGGGTTGGCCACCGGCTTTACTTGCTGTCGGCCTTGGTGTCGGTAAAACGTCCGTAGCTTTGCAGGCGTTCGTAGCGCCGGTCCAGCAGCTCTTTGACCTTGAGGTCGGCGACTTGGCGGTAGGCTTCGCCGAGTGCGCGCTTGAGGAAGGCGCTCATGTGCTTGTGGTCGCGGTGGGCACCGCCGACGGGTTCGCTGACGATTTTGTCGATCACGCCGAGCGCCTTCAGCCGGTGCGCGGTGATGGCCATCGCGTCGGCAGCTTCTTTGGCCTTGTCCGAGGTTTTCCAAAGAATGGAGGCACAGCCTTCGGGGCTGATGACCGAGTAGATCGCGTATTGCAGCATCAGCACCTGGTCGGCCACCGAAATCGCCAGCGCGCCGCCGGAGCCGCCTTCGCCAATCACGGTGGTGATGATCGGCACTTCGAGCTGGGCCATCTCGAAGATGTTGCGACCAATCGCCTCGGACTGGCTGCGTTCTTCGGCATCAATGCCGGGGTAGGCGCCAGGCGTGTCGACAAAGGTGAACACTGGCAGGCCGAACTTCTCAGCCGTCTTCATCAGGCGCAGCGCCTTGCGGTAGCCCTCGGGCTTGCTCATGCCGAACTTGCGCAGGCCGCGCTCTTTGGTGTCGCGCCCCTTTTGCTGGCCCAGCACCATGCAGGCCGTGCCATTGAAGCGCGCCAGGCCGCCAACGATAGACAGGTCGTCGGCGAAATGCCGATCGCCGTGCAGCTCGACAAAATCGGTGAACAGCTCGCGCACATAGTCAAGCGTGTAGGGACGCTCGGGGTGGCGCGCAATCTTGGTAATCTGCCACGGCGTCAAGTCGCTGTAGATGTCTTTGGTGAGCTGCTGGCTTTTCTTGGCCAACTGGTCGATCTCCTCCGAGATGTCGACCGCCGACTCGTTTTGCACGTAGCGCAGTTCTTCGATTTTGGTTTCCAGTTCGGCAATCGGTTGCTCGAAATCCAAAAATGCTTTTTTATGGGCCAATTGATTCTCCTTGAGGCTCTGCGCAGTGGCGCTGGCGCCACTGCGTGCGCGGTGTTGTTTGGTGCGGTGGTCCGCGAGGTTTCAGTCCAGCCCTGCGTGTTTTGCTCAGTAGGCGACCGGCAGCGGATCCAGCGAGCGCCAAATATACCAAGTCGCCACACTGCAATACGGGGCCCAGGCGGCGGCCACCTCGCGCGCATCGCTGCGGCTGACCGACTCACCTGAAAAATAGTTTTTGCTGATGCCGTTGATCAGCCCGACATCGTCCAGCGGCAGCACATTGGGCCGCATCAGGTAGAAGATCAGGAACATCTCGGCGGTCCAGCGGCCAATGCCGCGAATCGCCACCAGCTCGGCAATGATGGCCTCGTCGTCCATGCTGGCCCAGTCGGTTGCGTGCACGGCGCCGGCGTCAAAATGGCGCGCCAAATCGAGCAGGTACTCCACCTTGCGTGCCGACAGTCCGGCCGCCCGCATGTCGGCAACGGCCAGCGTCAACACCTGCGCCGGCTTCATCTGGCTTGGCAGTTGGGCAAAGCGGTCCCACACCGTTTGCGCGGCCTTGACCGAGATTTGCTGGCCCACAATGCTGCGCGCCAAGGTGCTAAAAGCATCTCCCCGGGTTTGCAAAGAGGCGCCGCCAAACTGGGGGATCAGTCGCTTCATCACCCGGTCTTTTTTCACCAGATGTTTGCAAGCCTCGCCCCAATAGGTCGGGGTGGTGAGCGCGGGGGTGGCAAGGGTGACAAGGGTGGTGAGAGTGGCCGCCAATGCGGGAAGCGGCGCTTCTGGCACCGTCTTTTCTGCTATCTTTTTAATAGCTATCATGGCGCACCCACATTGCCATAGATACCTAATTTGCTTAAAATTATCACGCCACAGCCTCCCAGCAGGTACCGCTGACCGAGTCTTTCAATGACACGCCTTGGGTCAGCAAATACTGCCGGATGCGGTCCGCCTCGGCAAAGTCCTTGGCCAGCTTGGCCGCCGTGCGCTGCGCAATCAGGGCGGCGATCGCTTCGGCGTCAAGCGCGGCTCCGGCCTGCAAGTAGGCCTGCGGGTCGCCCTGCAACAGTCCAAGCGTTGCGCCCAGCGCCTTGAGCAAACCGGCCTGCGCACTGGAGCGGGTTTTATGGACATCGGTGGCCAACTCAAACAGCAGCGCCAGCGCCTCGGGCGTGCCGAAATCCTCGTCCATCGCCTCCTTGAAGCGGGCCGCCTGCGGCTGTTGCCAGTCGATGGCCGGGGTCGGCGCGGGGGCCACCAAGGCCAGCGCGGAGTACAGGCGTTTGAGCGCACTGCGCGCATCGTCCAGATGCGCGTCGCTGTAGTTCAACGCACTGCGGTAATGCGCACGCACGATAAAGAAGCGCAGGGTCTCGGCGTCGTACTGCTGCAAGACCTCGCGGATGGTGAAGAAGTTGCCCAGGCTTTTTGACATTTTTTCGTTGTCAACCCGCACAAAACCGTTGTGTATCCAAAAACGCGCCATCGGCTGGCCGGACGCACCCTCGCTCTGGGCGATCTCGTTTTCGTGGTGTGGGAACTGCAAGTCGGCGCCACCGCCGTGGATGTCAAAGCTTTGGCCAAGGGTCTGGCAAGCCATCGCCGAGCACTCGATGTGCCAGCCAGGCCGACCTTTGCCGTAAGCGCTCTCCCACTGGGCCTCTTGCGGCTCGCTGGCCTTGGCCGCCTTCCAGAGCACGAAGTCAAGTGGGTCGTCCTTCGCACTGGCAACCGCCACGCGCTCACCGGCGCGCAGCGTGTCCAGCGACTTGCCCGACAGCTTGCCGTAGCCAGGGAACTTGCGCACGGCATAGTTCACATCGCCATTCGGTGCGCGGTAGGCAAGACCTTTTTCCTCCAGCGTGCCGATCAGGCTCAGCATCTGCGCAACATAGTCGGTCGCACGCGGCTCCAGCGTGGGCCGCTCGATGCCGAGTGTGTCAATGTCTTGGTGCATCGCATCCGTCATCTCATCGGTCAAGGCGCGGATGGTGATGCCGCGGTCAAGCGCACGTTGGATGATTTTGTCGTCAATATCGGTGATGTTGCGCACATAGGTGACGCGGTAGCCGCTGACCTTGAGCCAGCGCTGGACCACATCAAAGGCCATCATCATGCGGGCATGGCCAATGTGGCAGAAGTCATAAATCGTCATGCCGCAGACATACATCCGCACATGACCGGGCTCAAGCGGGGAAAATTCCTGCAACTCACGCGACAGGGTGTTGTAGATGCGCAAACTCATGGATCAAGTCAATCACGGCAACCGCCGGCATCCCCTGGGGGGACACCGGCAGGGCGTCTTTCATTTTATCAAGCCCAGGACTTTCACAAACTTGCCCTGAACCGCCCTTTTCCCGCCGACCGCACACCCAAAGTACGGCCAGGAAAAAGAGCGACGCCAGGGCGATTTTGCGTAAGGCCTAAAGGTGTGTATGGGGAGGGGAAAGGGAGGGGAAAGGGAAGGGAAAGGGAGGGACTGGGCCCAAGCTCGGCGCCAGGGCCTCTGGCTACAATGCGGGTCAGTATAAAGCCCCGCCCCGCCCCCATCCCGACCCAGCACAGCCGCAGCCCCGCACGACAAACCTGCTGCAACCCACCCCTTTTTGAAGGCGCCATGAAGCTTGACCGCTCCGCTATCCAGACCTTTGTCCGCCAATTAGCCCTGGCCAGCACCTTGTTGGTGGCCGCTGCGGCCACGGCCGAACCGTACCGAGCCGTCAACCAGCTACTTCAGTCCGGCCAGCAGGCACAGGCGCTGGCCCAAGCCCAAAACTACCTCGCAACCAACCCCAAAGACCCGCAGATGCGCTTCCTGTTGGGCGTCATCCAAACCCAAGCGGGGCTGGCCGGCCCGAGTGATGCCGCCACCGCAGCCACAGCAGCCGCCATTGCCACCTTCACCGCCCTGACCCACGACTACCCAGAGCTGCCCGAGCCCTACAACAATCTGGCCGCCTTGCTCGCCCGCAGCAACCAGCTCGATGCCGCCCGCAGCGCGCTCGAGATGGCCGTCCGGATCAACCCCGGCTATGCTATTGCGCATGAAAACTTAGGGGATATTTATGCCCGCATGGCCTCCCATGCCTATGCCAAGGCGCAACAACTAGAGCCCGGCAACCCACGCCTAAGCCCCAAGTTAGCCCAACTGCGCACACTGTTTGCACCCCCCAAAGCCGCCACCACCGAGTCCGCGCCGCCAGCTGCACCAGCAGTACCAGTCGTACCAGCAGCAGATACGCAACTGGCGCCTCATGCCAATCCTGAGGCCAATCCCGAGCCCAGCGCCGAACGCTTCTTGGACAATTAAACAAGCGTTGACGCTTTTTTTCGACACTTCTCGCCCCATCTCTGCCCTGACCAACTTGAAAGAAACTTCGCCGTGGCACTTGCACATCTTCCCTCTCTCTTCATGACCCACACCCGCCGCAGCCTGCTGCTGGCCGCAGCTCTCGGGCTGGCATCCACCCAGCTGGCGGCACAGGGCAGCGCACCACGCGTCAAACTCGCAACATCGATGGGCGACATCGTGCTGGAACTCGCGCCCGACAAAGCCCCCAAAACGGTGGAGAACTTCCTCCAATACGTGAGTGACAAACACTACGACGGCACGGTGTTCCACCGCGTCATCGACGGCTTCATGCTCCAAGGTGGTGGCTTCACCCCCGATTTGCAGCAAAAAACCACACGGGGCGCGATTGCACT
>JAYVXE010000127.1:0-7135 GCA_043785395.1 Burkholderiaceae bacterium
TATCAACAAGGTTTGCGTAAGTCCTAAAATCCATGGCTTGCGTTTCTCGAAACGCGCAAACCCGGTCGGGGGCATCGCTCAAACATGCGCTGCGTAAATCCTCACGGTAAAAAATCGCCAATGGTGAATTTTTACCGTCAGTCGTGTCAAAAAACACCCGCAGAGCGTCGAGAAAGAGCGCCAATATACAGAGGACTTGCGGCGTGATGGCCTGCACCACCTCGCCAACACCCCGCCCAATCGGCCCCACACCGTGCTGCGGTAAGCTCGACTGCTCTTCTATGCTTGGCTTTGATGGTCGCCAGCGAACACGCCGCCACGCTGACTGGCGCCTGACCAGCCCAGCCCAACCCATCCCCACCTATGGCCCTCACCCCCACCCCCACACGGCGCCAACTGCTGGCCGCCAGCTGCTTGGCGCTGCCGCTGGCAGCCCGTGCTGGCTATAACTTTTGGACCGGCGAATACACGCTGACGCAGGCGCAACTGCAAGCGCAGGTCGACGCCCACTTCCCCTTGAGCCGGCGCTACCAAGCACTGTTTGACGTCCATTTGAGCGAGCCCGTCTTAAGCCTGGACGCGGCCCGCAACCGCATTGGCTTGGCCACCCAAGTGCAAATCAGCAGCGCCTTGCTACAACCGCGCAGCATCACCGGTGCTTTGGCGCTATCAAGCGGGCTGAAGTTTGACCCCAACAGCCAGACCTTGCAGCTCGACCAGCCCAGCGCCGAGCGGGTTGCATTGGACGGCCTGCAAGGCAAAAGCGCCGAGCAACTCCAGACAATTGGCAGTGCCGTGCTCCAACAACTGCTGCGCGACTACCCGCTGTACAGCTTTCAAGCCGAGGACTTGCAGCGTTTTGGAGCCCGCCTGGTGCCGGGTGCAATCACCGTACTGGCCGACCGCATCACGCTGGCCCTGCAATAAAAAACAACCTGGAAATGGCGCTCAACCGTGGGCTGCCGTGGATTGTTCGCCCGCGCCCTGGGGCCGCAAAGCGCGACCGCAGTGCATGCAAAAATGCGCTTGCGGCGGGTTCTCCGTGGCACCACAAGCCGGGCACGGCAAGAGATGGCCACGGCCACGGCCTTGGGCTTGGCGGTGGCCTTGCATCAAACGCTGGCTCGACATCTCGGCGCTCACAATGCCGGTGGGCACCGCCAACGTACCCCAGCCCAACAACATCATCGCCGACGAGATAAAGCGGCCCATGTCCGTCTTGGGTGTGATGTCGCCAAAGCCGACCGTGGTCATCGTCGTGATCGCCCAGTAGACCGAGGTCGGGATGCTGGTAAAGCCGTGCTCAGGCCCTTCGACCACGTACATCAGCGTGCCGACGACCAGCACAATCATCAACACCACCGATAAAAACACCAAAATCTTGCGCCCACTGGCCGCGACTGCGAAGCCCAGCGACTGGTACTCCTCGACATAGGCGGTGAGCTTGAAAACCCGGAACACGCGCAACAAACGCAACACGCGGACATCGATCAAGGCATGCATTTCCGGGAACGCCAGCGCCAAATAGGTTGGCAGCAAAGCCACCAAGTCCACCATGCCGTAAAAGCTTTTGGCGTAGCGCCACGGATGGCGCACACAGACCAGCCGGGCCACGTACTCAAGCGTAAAGAGCAAGGTAAACAACCACTCAAGCACGCCAAAAGTCGTGTGCAAATAGGCCTGCCCAGCCTGCACACTGTCCGCCACGACAACCAGAATGCTGAGCACGATGACCGCCATCAACACCTTGTCAAACAGCCGCCCGAGTGGCGTTTCGGACTCAAAAATGACCGTGTACAAACTGCGCCGCCAGCCCGGCTCAGGGCGTCCGAGCAAAGCGGCATGGCGGTCGCAGGCACTGCGTGAAGGGCGTTTTGGCATCGGTATCAGCGCCGCACCGGACAGCCAGCGGCCCACGCGCCCGCCAGCGCATCAACGCAGCATTGGCCACCGCCAAAGAAATTCAGGACGCAGTTTAGGGTCGGCATAAGTCTTCAAGAACAGGCAAACGGCAAGCTGCCGCAGGGGCGGGAGTCTAATGGAAAACCATAGGTTTCACCTGTCCACACAAGCAAGCCCCCCCATTCCAGCCAGCCGCAGCCGGCATGCCCAACCATTCGCCCACAACATCCTCCGCGCTTTGCAGGCAGCCATACTCCACGGCCGTGTCCAGACTGCAAACCGCTGTGACAGCAGCTGGCACTTGGTACCGACATGCTTGGGCGTGGCCTATGCCGCCTGAACGCCTAGCCCAGCCATACGGCATGACAAACAGGCTATAATCGAAAGCTTGACGGAATGCCGGTGTAGCTCAGTCGGTAGAGCAGCTCATTCGTAATGAGAAGGTCGGGTGTTCGATTCATCTCTCCGGCACCAATACAAACAAGGGTTCATTGCTATAAAAATAGCAGTGAACTTTTTTTTGGCTGGGTTGTAGGCAATCCGCAGGCAACTTGCCTCAACCGCCACCAGTCTGCGGTTCAGCCCTGCCGACAGGTTTGCTGCGCCAGTCATGGCTAGAATCCCTGGCTACCGCTGGGCGCAGCGCGTGCTTTGCCCCAGCCTTTCGGAGAAACGTCCCCCCATGAGCCTGCCCCTGAACACCCCCGACCATGTCGCCCTGCCGTTCGAGCAAGAGCGTTTCCATATGATTGCGCAGCAAATCCAGCCCTGGAACGTCCAAAATCCCGATATTTTGGCGCTGCTCGCACGCATGCGGCGCGAGGACTTCGTGCCTGCGCCCTACCGTGCGCAGGCCTTTGCCGACATGCAAATCCCGCTGCGCGAAAGCCCCCAAATCCCTGGCCAATGCCTGCTGGCGCCGGTGGTGGAGGCGCGCACGTTGCACGATTTGAAAATCCAGCCCCATGAGCGCGTGCTGGAGATCGGCACTGGCTCGGGCTTCATGGCGGCCTTGCTCGGGCAGTGCGCGCGCAGCGTGTTGACACTGGAGATTGAGCCTGCCATCGCAGCGTTGGCGCGTCAGAATTTAGAGCGCGCCAGCGCCGAAAATGTCGAGGTTCGGGTCGCCGACGGTGCGCAGGGCGCGCCCACCGACGGCCCGTTCGATATCGTCGTGCTCAGCGGCTCGGTCGCCAGCGTGCCGCCGGTCTTGCTCGAACAACTGGCACTGGGCGGGCGCTTGTTTGCCGTGGTCGGCAGCGGCCCCATGATGCGCGCCACCCTCATCACCCGCAGCGCCACCGGCCTTGCCACCGCCGAGCCCTGGGACACGGTGCAGCCACGGCTGCTGAATTTCCCCGAGCCGAGCGCGTTTCAGTTCTAAGCGCCGTAGGCAAGCCAATGCTGGTACAGATTCGCCCCACCGATTTCAACGCCTGGTTGCAATCTCTGCCCTCTGCGGCGCAGCCCGTGCTGCTCGATGTGCGCGAGCCCTGGGAGTTGCAAAGCGCCAGCGTGCATGCCGATGGCTTTACGCTGTGCACGATCCCAATGCGCCAGCTGGCCACACGCTGGCGCGAGCTGGACCCCGAGCAGGCCACGGCCTGCCTGTGCCATCACGGCGTGCGCAGCCAGCAGGTGGCGCTTTTTTTGGCGCAGCAAGGCTTTCGCCAGCTGGCCAATATCACGGGCGGCATTGAGGCCTGGGCGCTGGAGCATGATCCGCGCGTGGCGCGCTACTGACACAAAATGCCTGCGCCAAAACCGCCTGCGCTGGCTTGGCGCCGGCGCTGCGGCGCGCGGCCCCTCTCACTGTTGTATTTTTCCCTAGGAATCCCCATGCCTTTGTTCTGGTATTTGCCACGCACACTGCTCCTCGCCAGCGCCCTTGCCAGCAGCGGCGCACTGCAAGCGCAGAATTTGCAGCAGGTCTACGAACTGGCCCGCAGCTATGACAGCAACTTGCAGGCGGTGCAGGCGCAATACGACGCGGCACTCAGCCGGGCCGAACAAGCCCGCGCCGGCCTGCTGCCCAACATCGGCCTGTCCGGCGGCGTCTCGCAGGCGCGCAGCGAAAACAGCAATCCGCAGCAAACCCGCAACACCCCGAGCCAAAGCATTGGCGTCAACGCGGCCCAGCCGCTTTACCGCCCGGCCAATCTCCTTGGTTTTGAGCAGGGCCAGCGCAGCATCGACGTTGCGCAGTCGCAGCGCGATGCGGCCGAACAAGGCCTGAGCGTGCGCGTTGCCCAGGCCTATTTCGACAGCCTGGCCGCCACCGATACGCTGGCCGTGGTGCGTGCGCAAAAATCGGCTGTGACCGCGCAACTGGCGTTTGCCAAACGCAACTTTGAAGTCGGCACCTCCACCATCACCGACACGCGCGAGGCGCAGGCGCGCTACGACTTGGTGCGGGCGCAGGAGATCGCCGCCGAAAACGATTTACAGGTCAAACAGCTCGCGCTCGACCAGCTGGCCGGCCAGTCCGGCATTGCGCCGCGCCCGCTGGCCTTGCCAAGCGTCTTGCCCGCAGTGCAACCAGAACGGCTCGAAACCTGGGTCGAGACGGCCGAATCCCAACAACCTCTCATCCAGCAAGCGGCGCTGGCGCTTGAGCTGGCACGCCTGGAAACCCGCAAAGCACGCAGCGGCCATCTGCCCACGCTAGACCTCAATGCCAGCTACAACCGCAGCCGCTATCCCGACGGCAGCAGTGCCACCGGGCCGGCCCCCACCCTGGTCAACAACGCCAGCGTGGGGCTTACGCTCAACCTGCCGCTGTTTACCGGCTTCGCCACCAAGAACCGGGTTGCTGAAACCCTGGCGCTCGAAGCCAAGGCCGAGGCCGACCTGCAAACAGCGCGCCGCAGCGTGGCGCAAAGCGTGCGGGCGGCGTTCTTTGGCCTGGTCTCGGCACGCGGCCAGACCGAGGCTTTGGAGGCCGCCGAGGCCTCCAGCCAAAGCGCACTCGACGCCAACCAGGTCGGCTACCAGGTCGGCGTGCGGATCAATATTGACGTCCTCAACGCCCAAAGCCAACTGTTCCAAACCAAGCGCGATCTGGCGCTGGCGCGCTACCAAGTGCTGCTGGGCGACCTCAAACTGCGCCAAGCAGCCGGCACCCTCAGCCTGCAAAATTTGCAAGCCGTCAACGCGCTGCTCGTGCCCTGAATTGGCACGGCACGGCAAAATGCTAAAAACTATGAATTTAATAGCTATTAACGCACTATATAGCTAGATTTCATATACGTTAGTACATGAAATCAATACATGACAAGCGCTATAAGCTATCAAAATAATGCCGCCCAGACGGCCCACAAGCTCGTGCACGAGACGAGCGCGCCGCCCCCAGTGCACCCGTGGATCTGCTCTGCCAGGCCACCGGGTACGCCCCCTTGAGGGGGTAGCGCCGCAGGCGCGACAGGGGTGGATCAAGTTCACCGCGAGACGAGCGCGCCGCTTCCAGTGCACCCGTGGATCTGGCTCTGCCAGGCCACCAGGTGCGCCCCCTTGAGGGGGAGCGCCGCAGGCGCGACAGGGGTGGTCTAAGTTCACCGCGAGACGAGCGCGCCACTTCCAGTGCACCCGTGGATCTGGCTCTGCCAGGCCACTGGGTGCGCCCCCTTGAGGGGGAAGCGCCGCAGGCGCTACGGGGGTGGTCTAAGTTCACCAGGCCACTGGGTGCGCCCCCTTGAGGGGGGAGCGCCGCAGGCGCTTCGGGGGTGGGTCATGCTATGCCTGGATGTCGGGGAATAAGACCTCGCTGTAGCCGAACTGGCTGAAGTCGCGCACCCGCATCGGGTACAGCATGCCCATCAAATGGTCGCACTCGTGCTGCACCACGCGCGCATGAAAGCCGCTCACGGTGCGATCAATCGCCGCGCCATGGGCGTCAAAACCGGTGTAGCGCAGATGTGCAAAACGTGGCACCAGCCCGCGCAGGCCGGGCACCGACAAGCAGCCCTCCCATTCCAGCTCCTCGCCCCCGTCGAGCGGCGTCAAAACTGGGTTCAGCAGCACCGTGCGCGGCACGGTCGGCGCGTTCGGGTAGCGCGGATTGGGCAAGTCAGAACCAAAAATCACCAACTGCAGATCAACACCGATTTGCGGCGCCGCCAGCCCTGCCCCCTGCACTGCCTGCATGGTCTCGAGCATGTCGGCCACCAATTGCAGCAAGGCCGCCGAGCCGAAATCCTGCGCGGCCACGGGCGGCGCAATGCGCAGCAAGCGGGGATCTCCCATTTTAAGAATGCTTCGAACCGTCATAAGAGCCTTGTCAGTCGTTGTGGCACAAGAGGTAGCGAGCATAGCCGCAGCCTGTTCTCAGCCTTGATGCAAGCTTGATGTGGCGCAAATCAAACAGCAACCCAGTCGCCTAGAATGCCGACGCGCGCCCCATCCAGCGCCTGTCGCCGCCGCCGCCGCAACCACCTTCGCGCTGGTTTGGCTGGGGGACAACTCTCACTCGGATGCTGTTTTTCCTGAAAGACTTTCATGACTTCCTCTTCACGCATTTCGTCCTCCCGCAACCTGGCACGCGCCCTGCTCGCCCTGGGCTTGTCGGCCGCCGCCGCCAGCGCCCTGGCCGCCCCAGCTTGCTCGATCGACATTGAGGGCAACGACGCAATGCAGTTCAACAAAACCAGCATTGAAGTCAGCAAGAGCTGCAAAACATTCACCGTCAACCTCAAGCACTCCGGCAAATTGCCCAAGGCTGCCATGGGCCACAACTGGGTGTTGAGCAAGACCGCCGATGTTGCATCCGTCGCCACCGACGGCATTGCGGCCGGGGTCAACAAGGCCTATGTCAAAACCGGCGATGCCCGCGTGCTGGCCCACACCAAGGTTCTTGGCCCGGGCGAGAGCGACTCTGTCAGCTTCGCCCCGGGCAAGCTCTCGGCGACCGAGGCCTACACCTTCTTTTGCTCCTTCCCCGGCCACTCGGGCGTCATGAAGGGCACGCTCAAGCTGGTGAATTAAAACCAATATGCTCCTCGCACAAAGGCCGCCTTCGCGGCCTTTGTCACTAGGACTTACGCAAAACCGCCCTAGCGTCGTTTTTTTCCTTGCCGCCCGAGGATGTACTCGTCTGCGGAAAAATGCCTAGCCAGGACAATTTTGCGTAAGTCCTGGTCACGTTGAACCTAGAAACCGCAGTTGACCGCTTGTTTTCTTCTGGAGCGCCGCATGGATATTGGATTTTTCTGCTTCGATCACGTTCACCTCTTGGGTG
>JAYVXE010000128.1:0-2118 GCA_043785395.1 Burkholderiaceae bacterium
CATATCGACCGCATACTGGTGCTGGCGTTGCGGCATCAGCGGGAATCTGGATACAAAGGCTTGTAGAGGTGCGCTTAAAGCGACGCTGGAGGTCGTAGGGCATGGCTTTCGATGGTGACGCCGCCTGCTGGGTTGATGACGACGCTGGCGCGGTCGGCTGCTTTGGCCTGTTGAGGGCGTTGCGGGTTATTTGGCGGTTGACGCTAAATAGCCTTCCGAAAGATTGGTCAGGTCGAAAAAAGAGTAGAAAAGTTTGATTGCAAGACCTCGTATTGAAGACTTCGAGCTGGTCAGCTTTTTGGTGATCCGATCCGTGTAGAAAACCCCTGAGTGTTGACAGACTTGGCATTGATGCATATCATGAGACATACCATTTAATTAAGGAGATCAAAATGCACCAAACCGCCAAAATATTTGTCACCGGCCGCAGCCAGGCGGTGCGCTTGCCGCTGGAGTTTCGCTTTGACGTAGCGGAAGTCTTCATTCGTCACGACCCGGCCACGGGCGATGTGGTGCTGTCGCGTAAGCCGACGGATTGGCAAGGCTTGCTCGACGTGGTGGCTCAAAACAAGAACGAAAACCTGCTTGTCGAGCGCCGCCAGACCCACTCCCGGCGCGACCCCTTTGAGGGCAGCCCAGAATGAGCCAGCGCTACATGCTCGACACCAACGTGGTTAGCCACATCATGCAGGGGCGCGATGCCGAATTGCTGGCGCACCTGACGAAGGTGCCTGTGGGGCAGGTTGTGATGTCTAGCGTGACCTTGGCAGAGCTGGAATACGGCTTGCATCGCAAAGGGCGACCCGTTCGCTTGCGAAATGCCCTGACGCAAGTGCTGCTCCGTATCGACGTGCTGCCTTGGGATGAGGACGTAGCTACTTGTTACGGCGAGTTTTGCGCGACTCTAGAAGCTCAAGGCATCAATCTCAGCGACTTTGACATGATGATCGCCGCCCATGCAGTCGCCGTGAACGCCATCCTGGTCAGCCGTGACAAGGCATTTGCACAGGTGCCAGCTGGCGAGAATCAAAATTTGAGGCTGGAGATTTGGTAGCCACGACGCCATGCCCATTGACGGCGTTGCGGGTTATTTGGACGTTTCAGCTAAATATATTGCCAATGGTTGGTCAGGCCGAAGAAAGAGCATAAAAGTATTAATGCAAGACCCTAGCAGCCTTTTCTAGCAGCCTTTTTTACCCCCAAAAACTGTCAAAATCCAACAATTGAGATCATTAAGCAGCAGACATTGGCGTCCCCCCTTCTAAAGATCAATTTTGATGAACCTGATTCCGACTGGGCTCAACCGGCTGGTTGCGCTGCAACACCGCCGCCTGGAGCAACATTACGGCCACAACCAGATTCGCCACTTCCAGGCGCGGGGGCTGGCCACCATCTCGCTGGTACTGGGCCTGATTCTCATTGTGTTCACCATTGCCTTCGCGCTGATGCATTCAAGGTTGATCGCGACTGAGACCAAACTCGTGTTCCTGCCCCTCGTTGTGTTGATGAGCATGGTCTTTGTGGCAAGCTATGTGGCGCTTCTGATGGGCCGTGAAACATTGGCGCGGCGCGTGATCGCTGTCACGGTGGTGGGCGGCGTGATACTTGCCGTGGTGCTCACCGGGGGCTTCCCCACGTCCGTTGCAGCGCCCATTTTGCTGCTGCCCGCCATCACTTTTTTTTGTCTTTACGGCGCACGCGCCGGTCTGCTGATGGCGGTTTTGATGCCTCTGCTCACGCTGGCCCTGTTTTTGGCTGAGGCGGTCTTTCATGTGCCCCTGCCCAACTACACCTCCACCGCAAGCCCCGCGGTCAACCTGGCCTTTGTTATGGTGGCCAGCCATTTGGTGGCGGTGTTGGCCATTGCCAGCTACGAAAAGAACAACCGCCTGCTCAGCCAGCGCCTGGACGAGGAGCTTGCGAAACACGCGGCGCTGGCCAACCGGGATGCCCTCACTGGCATGGGAAACGCCCGGTTTTTTGACATGGAACTTAAGCGCCTGCTGGCCAGCCCGCGCGCAAGCCACGAAGGCTTGGCGGTTATTTACTGTGACCTTGACAACTTTAAGCCCATCAATGACCGCTATGGCCATTCGGTGGGTGATCAGGTGTTAAGTG
>JAYVXE010000129.1:0-7111 GCA_043785395.1 Burkholderiaceae bacterium
CCCCTCAAGGGGGCGCACCCGGTGGCCTGGCAGAGCCAGATCCACGGGTGCACTGGAAGCGGCGCGCTCGTCTCGCGGTGAACTGAGATCACCCCTGTCGCGCCTGCGGCGCTCCCCCTCAAGGGGGCGCACCCAGTGGCCTGGCAGAGCAGAGCCACGGGTGCACTGGAAGCGGAGCGCTCGTCTCGCGGTGAACTTGATCCTCCAGCGCGACAGGGGCGGCTGCGTGTAGTGCACGCAGCCGCAGCGCTACGTGGGGCCAGTGCGTAAAGTTGCACTGGCCCAGGCCGAGCCCTTTATGCCCCCACGGGTTGACCGTCGGTGCGGCGCACCACCACGGTGGCGGAGCGGGCGTCGCCGCCGCCTGCGCGCAGGGTGTTCCAACCTTTATTGGGGTGCTGGATGTTGATAAAGAACGTCGTCAAGTCTGGCGTGTAGGCAATGCCAGTGATTTCGCAGCCTTGCGGGCCGACCAGGAAGCGTTTGGAGTCACCGGTTTTTTGGTCGATGTAGTACATCGCGTTGTTGCCAAAGTGATCCGTGACCGAGGCGCCGGTACCCGCGTCGGTCTGAACCCACAGGCGGCCTTGGGGGTCCACGCGGATACCGTCAGGGCTGGAGAATGTGTCGCCCTTGACGTTGCCACTCAGGTTGGCGGCTGCGCCGTCGGCTGCCTCACGGCCTGCGAGCAGCAGCAGATCCCATACAAAGCTGGTTGCCAGCGGAGAGTCGTCCTGCTCGTGCCAGCGCACGATGTGGCCGTGCGCGTTGTTGTTGCGCGGGTTGGATGCGCTGGTCTGCTGGCGACGGCTGTTGTTGGTCAGGGTGCAGTACACGGTTTTATCCATGCCCACGGTGATCCACTCGGGGCGGTCCATGAGCGTTGCACCCGCCACGCGCGCGGCGGCTCCGGTCTGAATTAAAACGTCGGCTTGGGTGTTGAAGTCGAGCAGTTTTTCGGTGACGGTGGTGCCTGCCGCCACTTGCGTGAAGTTACCTGGATCGGTCGCGCCGCTGGTGAGGCCGTTTTTGCCTACAGTGAGCTCCAGCCAATTGCCGCTGCCGTCGTCGTTGAAACGCGCGGCGTACAGCGTGCCTTCGTCTAGCAGGCCCATGTTGTTGGCGCGGTTGGCCGGGTCGTAGGGCTTGCTAGGCACGAACTTGTAGATGCACCCGGGGGTGCTGTCGTCACCCATGTAAAAGGCGATGCGGTTGCCAGCGTTCAGCATGTAAGCCGTGTTTTCATGGCTGAAGCGGCCCATGGCAGTGCGTTTGACGGCGGTGGACTTGGGGTTTTGTGGATCGATTTCAACCACCCAACCGTAGCCTTCGTCGGCGGGCTTGTCGGCGTCTGCCGCTGTGTAGATGTAGTTGTCTAGTGTTTCCTCGCAGGTCAGGTACGTGCCCCAGGGCGTGTCGCCGCTTGCGCAATTGTTCAAGGTGCCCACAACGGTTGGGCCAATTACCGACTTGGCTGGGCCGCTGACGTCGTAGACCGTGTTGCCGCTGTAGCGCTTGTTGTAGCGCGAGCCGGTTTGGACCGCCCACGCGCCGCTGCTGCTGCGCGCAATTTCAATGATGGAGACGCCCACGTTGGACAGACGGGTGCGCAAGCCTTCCACGCTTTGGTCCAGCGTTTGTCCATCCAGGGTTTCGTGGTTGAGCACCAGCAGGCCGCCTTGGTTGGGATCCATGCCTGGCAGGGCATAAAAATGCATGCCGTCGTGCTGTCCGCCACACTGCGTTTCTGTGGCAGGGTAGGACTGTGGGGTGCCTGCATAGCCGAGCGAGCCGCTCATGCACTTGTCCCCAGCCGAATACAGAACCTCGGCTACGTAGCCGAGCGGAACCGTAACAGTGTCTGCCGTGATCTTGTCGCCCAAGGGCTGGAACTTGACGAAGTAGTCTGGGGCAATGGGCCCCGGCGCCTCGCCCGGACCAGCATCGCCCCCGCAGGCGGTGAGCAGTGATGACGCGCCAAACAGCGACAGCATGGACAGGCCCATGCTGCTTTTGAGCAAGGTGCGGCGCTGCGGATTGGCCGCAACGATGTCATCCAACATCTGACCGGGTACGGTGACTTCTCCTCGGGCCTCGCGACCGGGAGCGCGTAATTTGTCTGTCAAATAGGACATGGCAACCTCATTAGTGGTGAATAGGGTGCACGAGTTATTCGTCAACCCTTGCGTTGCGAGGTTAGAATCTTTTTGTTTCAGTTGTGTGACAATGTTGCTTTTGTGCAAAATATCACGAGCTTCGTGGCAACGCCCTTGCGCGTGCCTTGGCGATCGGCCTTTGCCCCGTTGAACAGCGTCTGATCCACCACCCACAGCGACCTCGCCGCCACGCTCCCTGGCCTGCAGCGCGGCCGCACTGTCTCTCCCATTTCCGCACGCCTTGCTTGCATGGAGACACTCAGCACGGGGTGGGTTTTCCGGGGGGCAAGGTCAGTTCACCTGCAGGGCCATCGCCATGGCGCTGCAGGTGACGCTGGGATTGCTGGAAAAAGCGCCCGCACCGCGTGCAGCGGGTAAGCAGCCGTTGGGTGCTGCGCTGAGTCGGCAGCCCAAGCAAGTCAATTCGTGATCAGTTATGAGTTGGATTTCAGGGGCAATGTCAATAGGGAATGAACTGGTTATTTGCAAGTTTTTTGAATGAAATATAGGTTTGACAAATAAAAAGACTTACCTTAGAATTTAAAAAACACAGCCCAGCGCCTTCTGATTTTGGACGCTACTTCGGGCAACAACAAGGAGACAAAAATGCACTTTCCTCATTCCGCGATGAGGCTGACGCCCCTTGCCTGCGCAATCGCCCGCAGCGCCCACTCCCCTGTCGGTACCTCCGCTGCCGCGCCCATCCTGCCCGCGCTAGCTCCCTGCGCTTCTTGCTTTGTCTGGCCACGGCACCTGCCTGGTGGCTGCTGCGCTTGATCGTCTTGTCTTCACCTGTACCAAAGGACACCCATGCGCGATTTGGAAAAATTTCAGAGCCTTGCTATTCAAACCTCCCTCGCCTCTCCATCACGCCGGGGCCTGCTGGCCCAGGCCAGCGGTCTGGGGCTCGGCGTAGCACTCGGCGCAGGCCTGTGGCTGCCGGCGGGTGCTGTCGAACCGGCGCCTTCAGCCAGTCCCAAAAAAGGCGGCACCTTGCGCATTGGCATGGAAGGTGGTTCGGCAAGTGATTCACTCGATCCACGTACCTACTCCGACTCCATTCCCATCACCGCTGCCTTGACTTTGATGAATGGTTTGGTCGAAATCGGTGCCGACGGCCAACCCAAGGGTGAACTACTCGAAAGCTGGGAGGCCAAGCCGGGTGCCGCAGTATGGATTTTTAATGTCCGCCAAGGCATTAGTTTCACCTCGGGGAAAAAACTGGATGCCGACGACATCTTGTACTCGCTGTCACTGCACATGGGCGAAACGAAATCACCCGCCAAAAGCTTGCTAAAACAAATAAAAGAGATGAAAAAAATCTCGCCGTATAAAATTGAAATCACGCTCAACAGCGGAAACATAGAGTTTCCAGCGGTACTCACGGCTTACCACTTGGTGGTGGTTCCTAAAGGATTTTCCGATTGGTCAAAACCCGATGGAACCGGTGCTTTTTCTTTGGTTAAATTTGAGCCAGGGGTGCGCATTGCCTTTAAGAGTAAAGGGGATTACTGGAAGCCAGAGCGCGCTAATTTCGATGCGGTTGAAATACTTTACATCAACGATAAGTCGGCGCGTATTTCGGCACTAAAATCCGGAAAAATAGATGCTGCCAATCGCATTGATCCACGCACGGTGGGTTTGCTGGCACGCGACCAAAAAATCAATATTGTTCGATCCAAAGGCGCCGGCTATCGGCTTTGCTTTGACGCTAATGTTGCAGCCGCGCCGTTCAATAACAAAGACTTGCGACTTGCACTCAAATATGGCATTGATCGCAAGAAAATAATTGATACCGTATACAAGGGCTATGCCACGATTGGCAATGACAATCCGATCGACTCAAATTATACTCACTATAACGAAAAACTGGCGCAACGCCCGTACGACCCAGATAAAGCAGCCTTCCATTTAAAGAAATCAGGCCTGGGAAACCAGGCAATTGTCTTGGAAGCATCAGAGGGCGCCTGGGATTCTGCCGTCGACTGCGCCTCGCTGTTCCAGGAATCACTGGCCAAGGCGGGTGTTAATTTGAATGTAAAAAAAGTTGCTGCTGATGGTTACTGGGAAAACACCTGGATGAAACAGCCGTTTTGCGCAGCCTACTGGAGCAGGCGCCCCACGGTCGACATAATGTTGTCGCAAATGTTGGAATCCAACTCCAGCTGGAACGATACCCATTGGAAAAATGAAGAATTCGACAAGCTATTGGTTTCGGCTCGCATCGAATTCGATGAGGAAAAACGCAAAGAAATGTATGCTCGTTGCCAAGAGCTGGTGAGCGACGACGGCGGCATGATTTGCTTTGCAGTGGCCGATCATTTAGATGCCTACTCCAAAAAAGTAATGGGAAATGCTCCGCATCCTAGATTCGATCTGGCGGACTACAGAATCGCGGAAAAAGGTTGGTTTGCATAATTTTTATTTTTAAAAAAATACCATGTTGCGAATTATTCTAGGACGCCTGGCACTTGGATTACTCACGTTGTGGGCCGTCAGCATACTCATTTTTTCGGCCACAGAAATTTTACCGGGCGACGTGGCCAGTACCATGCTCGGGCAAGGCGCCACGCCCGAGGCATTGGCCATTTTTCGCAAAGAATTGGGTCTGGATCAACCCCCTTTGACACGCTATATCCACTGGCTGAGCGGGGCGCTGCGCGGTGACTTTGGCGTGTCGTTGACCAACCAGCGCAGCATCTCCATGGAAGTGGCGCCGCGTTTTCGCAACACCTTATTTTTAGCCGCTTTTGCCGCCTTGATTGCGATTCCGTTGTCGATTGGGCTCGGTATTGTGTCGGCTATCAATGAGGGTAAATTGGTCGACCGTGTTGCCAATTTGCTGGCGTTGGCGACAATTTCGGTACCGGATTTTTTTCTGGCTTATGTGTTAATTCTGATTTTTGCCGTTCAGTTGGAATGGTTGCCATCATTGGCAACGGTTTTTTCTACAATGGGGCTGGGAGAACGGCTGCATGTGACTTTGCTGCCCGCGGTCAGCCTGGCGCTTTTGGTATGCGCGCACATGCTGCGGATGACGCGGGCCTCGGTGCTGGCCGTGATGTCACAGCCGTATATTGAAATGGCCTTTCTCAAGGGTTTGCCACGCAGTCGCGTCATTCTTAAACACGCCTTGCCGAATGCCGCAGCCCCCATCATCAACGTGGTGGCATTAAATATGGCTTACTTGATCGTTGGCGTGGTCGTCATCGAGGTGGTTTTTGTATACCCTGGAATGGGTCAATTGATGGTCGATGCCGTGTCCAAGCGGGACTTGCCGGTGGTGCAAGCCAGTGGCTTGATTTTTGCTGGCGCCTTTGTCTTTCTAAATACCTGTGCCGACATTTTTTCAATTATGGCAAATCCCAGGTTGCGGCACCCTCGATAAAAATCAAAATAACATGAAAACATCAAAACAAAAACCAGCGGCATTTCTCTGGATTGGCGTTGCAATTATCGTTATTTATCTGCTGATTGCACTGCTGGCGCCATGGCTGGCACCCTATGGGGAGTCGGAATCGGTGGCCGGAACGTGGGATCCGCCTTCTGTGGATTTTTGGCTGGGGACTGATAATATCGGACGCGATATTTTTTCAAGATTGATTTATGGTGCGCGCATGACTATTTCAATGGCATTGGCGACCACGCTTTTGTCATTTTTCATAGGCTCGGTGGGCGGATTTTTGGCGGCCAGCGCTGGCCGCTGGGTTGATCTCGTGCTTTCGCGTTTTGTGGATTTGATGTTGTCCATTCCACTGCTGATTTTTGCTTTGATTATTTTGTCAATTTTTGGATCGTCGATCCCGATTTTAATCATTACTGTTGCGCTACTTGATTCAACCCGGGTTTTTCGATTGGCGCGTGCCGTCGCAGAAGGGATCGCCGTGACCGAATTTGTAGAGGTGGCCCGCTTGCGCGGCGAAGGCCTCTGGTGGGTGATGCGGCGCGAGATTTTGCCAAATGCAGCAGCACCGTTGATTGCTGAGTTTGGTCTTCGCTTTTGCTTCAATATTTTGTTTGTCGCTGGATTGAGTTTCTTGGGTCTGGGTATCCAGCCGCCATTCGCCGACTGGGGCGGTATGGTGCGCGATAACGCATCGGCTATTTCTTTTGGTTTGATGGCGCCATTGTGGCCGGCCATGGCGATTGCGTTAATGACAGTCGGCGTCAATTTGGTGGTGGATTGGGCGCTGTCGCGCAACTCGCGTCCGTCAGGCACTACAGCAGAGGTCTAAGACAATGGCAGATCAACTTTTAGAAATAGAAAATTTGTGCATTCAGACCCTGGACGGCAAGATCTTGGTCGATGCGGTCTCGCTGTCGTTACAACGAGGCGAGGTGTTGGGCCTGATCGGCGAGAGCGGGGCGGGCAAGTCCACCATTGGCCTGGCCTCGATGGTCTATGCCCGCGCCGGTTGCCGCATCAGCGGTGGGCGGGTGCTCCTGGAGCAGGTGTCGTTGCGTGATTTGCCGGCCAGTGGCCGGCGTGCCGTGCGGGGTACGCGCATTGCCTACATTGCCCAAAGTGCAGCTGCGTCATTCAATCCGGCGCATACCGTGATGGACCAGGTGTGCGAGATGCCGGTGGTCCACGGTCTGATGAGCCGCGCCGAGGCCCGGGCCTGGGCGCTGGAGTTGTTCGCGGCCTTGGATCTGCCCGATCCTGTGAATTTTGGCGCGCGCTATCCGCATCAAATATCCGGCGGACAATTGCAGCGCGCGATGGCGGCCATGGCAATGTCCTGCCGGCCCGACATTTTGGTGTTGGACGAGCCCACCACGGCGCTGGATGTGACGACCCAGATTGAGGTGCTGGCACTGTTGAAGAAGCTCATCCGCGAGCATGGCATGGCCGCGCTGTATATCACGCACGATCTGGCCGTGGTGGCCCAGGTGGCAGACCGCATCCTGGTGCTGCGCCACGGCAAGATGGTCGAAATGGGCACAACCCAGCA
>JAYVXE010000130.1:0-7099 GCA_043785395.1 Burkholderiaceae bacterium
CCGCGTAATTGGTGCTGACCCAGCCGCCCAGCAGTACCTGGACACCCAGCAGCAGCAGCACCGCGCCAAGCCCACGGCGCAGGCCCCGTGGCAGGGCCAGCGGCGCTGCCTGCAACAGCGCCTGGCTGCCCCGCACTGCCTGCACACACAGCAGCAGCAACAGCAAAAGGCCACCGGCCAAGTGCAGCGTCACGATGAGTGGGAACAGCTTCATGGTCACCGTCAGCGCACCAAACGCACCTTGGATACAGACCCAGACCAAGGTCAGGGTTGGCCACCAAGGGCTCAGCGGCTCAACAGCGGCGGCGCTGACCGTGCCGGTTGAGGACGGCGCTTGCGCTGTGCGCCACGCACGCCAGCGCGCGGCCCAACTCGCCAGCGTCAGCACCAAGATCAAGAAGCCCACGCTGGTCGCCAAATAGCGGTGCACCATCTCAACCCAGGCCTTGCCATGCGTTACCGGGCCACTCGGCAGCGCCGTCTGCGCAGCGCTGATTTCAGCATGCGCACCCAACGGGCTGGCCTGGCCGTAACAGCCGGGCCAGTCAGGGCAACCCAAACCAGAATCGCTCAGCCGGGTGAAGGCACCGAACAAGACCAAATCAAAGGTCAAAAACAGGGTCAGCAGCGTCAAGGCGTGCCAGCGCTCAGCCGAGCTGGCGTGCCGGTGGCGCAGCCCAATCCAGGCCAATGGCAGCAGCGCCAGCAAGGCCCCGGCCAGCAACAGCCAAGCCAGTGGCGACATGTCGTACAGCGGCGTATCTGGGGTCATGGGGTGGCGTTCAAGGTCGTTGACAAGGTTGGCAGCGGGCTTTTACCGTCCGGACACATCCCAGGAGGCCGACGCGCGCAGCAGCCGCTCCAGATCGCGCTTGGCCTTGCCCGCCGCCGCGCCGTCCAGCCGCGCCGGGAAACGCAGCATCCAGTGGCCCTGCGGATCGACAAGGTACAAATGCTCGCTCAACTGCTGCCCAACAGCCGGCTCCAGCCAGCTTGCCAGTGCGGCCTCGGGCAGGCGCAACACATTCGCCTGGCCCAGCGCAGGCAGCAAGGCCGCAGGTACGGCGGCCTTGTCGCTGACCAGCCACACCCAATCGAGCCGGTCTTTTTCCTTGCCCAGACTCTCACGCAGTTGGCGCTGCAAATACAGGTTTTGCTGGCACTGCGCCTCACACGCAGCACCGGCCACGCTGATCAGCAGCCACTGGCCTTTGAGCGCGCGCAGGCTCTGGACACTGCCATCCAAGGCCTGCGCGCTGAGCTCGGGCAAGGGCCGCTGGGGCTGGATCAGTTCACCAAAATTGCGCCGCCCTTCGGGCCGCACCACGTAGTAGGTGAAGTACGAAGCCAGCACCGGCGCCGCGCAGGCCAGCAACACCAGCAACATCTTCCAACGGCCACGCAGCGTGCGCTGCAAACCAGTGGCCGTGGCCAGCGTGCCGCTCGGCAAGCTGTGCACCGTCAAGCCAAGCGGCAGCTCACTGCGGGCTGGCGTCGGGGCGGTGTGCGGGATAGAAGCGTCGGACAATTTGGAACCAGACATAAAGAAGAGTAATCAGGCCTGCCAGGCCAAACCATTGAAATGCATAACCATAGTTTTTTTCGACGCCCGAGCCAGCCTGCGCCCAGTCACGCAACAGGCCTTCGCTGGCAGCGTCGGTTTGCAGCAGCACCCAATCGGCCAAGGGTAATTGGCTTGTGCTGCGGAATTCTGCAAGGTCGATATTTTGCCGGACAGAAGAAGACCTTGAACCTGGCCCCGGCGTGGCCGCCCCCAGCTCCAACAGCTTGGACGGCGGCAAGGCCACGCGCCCTTGCACGCGCACCACGCCCGTTGGCGTGGTCAAGGGCGGCAACACTGTACGGTCTAGGAAATTGCGCGGCAGCCAGCCACGCTGAACAACAATGACCTGCGCACTGTTGCGCAATTGCAGCGGCGTCAAAACCCAAAAACCAGGCTGACCTTGCCGTGGTCGGTTGTCAAGGTAGAGCGTGTACTGCGGCAACCACCGACCTTCCAAGCGCACCTGGCGGTGCAGCATGTCAGCATCAAAATCAATAGCTAACAAATCTTTATTATCAAGCGCAGCAAGCATTTTTCGCTCTGAAATAGTCGCCTGCAATGCTTCTTTTTGCGCCGCCCGCGACAACTGCCAGCGCCCCAGCGCCAGCGCCAGCGCAACCGCCAGCACAGCGGCCAGCGCAATCCACCAGCGCCGTGCCGAGCGGGTGGCTTGCGTTGTGCTCAGTGCGTGAAAATTCTCAGTCACAGGATAATAGGCTCCATGAAATACTTCGTTCTTTTGGCGTTTGCCGCCATTTTTGCCAGCTTGGCCACGGCGCTTTTTTTCATGCTGCGCGGCGGCAACCAAGCCAAGGGCCGCACCATGGCCCGCGCGCTGGCATTTCGGGTCGGCTTTTCCATCTTGCTGTTTGTCTGCATCCTGCTGGCCTGGGAGCTCGGCTACATCCATCCTACCGGCTTGCCCGCACACTGAACCCGAACCAAGGTTTCACCCCCACAGACCGCCCCGCAGCCAAGCCTGGTTGCAGGCACAGGCAGTTAATGTGGCCCACCCCCGAAGCGCCTGCGGCGCTCGCCCCCTCAAGGGGGCGCACCCAGTGGCCTGGCAGAGCCAGATCCACGGGTGCACTGGAAGCGGCGCGCTCGTCTCGCGGCGCGGTGAACTGAGACCACCCCTGTCGCGCCTGCGGCGCTCCCTCAAGGGGGCGCACCTGGTGGCCTGGCAGAGCAGATCCACGGGTGCACTGGGGGCGGCGCGCTCGTCTTGTGGCGCTTGGCCCATGCATGAGAGTTAGCCTGGAGGCAAGGCAAGGCGGGCACCGATCATGCAAAATAAGTAACAAATGTTATTGGTTTTTATAAAAACGAATGTAGATAAGCGAAAGCGTGCCATCAGGCTTTTTTGAACTAAGTTCCTACCCCATTTTTCAAACGCCTGGCCAGGTCAATTTGCGCCAGCTTATTTTTTGCCGTTCAGGGTAAAAAACACTACCCGTAGTGTTTACAATCAACGCCGAACACTAGATGTAGAGTGCGGGTGTCACCGCCACGACGTCCATCCGCCCCCTGTTTTACACGCCACTAGCTGCCCGCGTCGGCTGCGTGTGGCCCATCCGTCGCCCAGAAAGAGCAACTATGCACAGCGCCCCGTCCGCCCCTTCCGCCCCGTCCCATTCCGACCCCCAGCCGTCCGCCCGCCACGGCGCCCATGCCGCGCACGGTGCGAACGGGCCGTTGTCGCATTACCAAATCATCCGCCGCAACGGCGCCGTGGTGGCGTTTGAGCCACAAAAAATCGCCATCGCCATGATGAAGGCCTTTTTGGCCGTGCACGGCACCCAGGGCGCGGCCTCGGCCAGCGTGCGCGAAACGGTCGAGGAGCTCACCGAGGGCGTGGTGCGCGCGCTGCTGCGCTCGCGCCCGAGCGGGGGCACCTTCCATATTGAAGACGTGCAAGACCAGGTTGAACTCGGCCTGATGCGCGGTGGTCACCACGAAATTGCACGCGCCTATGTGCTGTACCGCGAACGCCGCACGCGTGAGCGGGCCAACCAGGTCGAGCAGGCGGCAGCGCCAGTGCCGGCGTTGCATGTGATCGATGCCGGCCAGCGCGTCGCACTCGACCTTGGCGCACTGCACCGTCTGATCGAGGCCGCCTGCACCGATCTTGGCGCCGACGTCCAGGCCGCGCCGATCCTGGCTGAGACCCTGCGCAACCTGTACGACGGCGTGCCGATGGACGAGGTCTACAAGGCCGCCATCCTGGCCGCCCGCACCTTGATCGAAAAAGACCCGGACTACACCTACGCCACGGCACGCCTGTTGCTGCACACCATTGTCAAAGAAGTGCTGGGCACAGAAGTTGCCCGTGCCGACATGGCGCAGGCCTATAGCGACTACTTTCCACAGTTCATCCAGCGCGGTGTCGAGGCCGAGCTGCTCGACGAGCGTTTGCAGCAGTACGACTTGTCGCGCCTGGGCGCAGCACTGAAGCCCGAGCGCGATTTGCAGTTCGACTACCTGGGCCTGCAAACCCTGTACGACCGCTACTTCCTGCACATCAAAAAGAGCCGGATCGAGCTGCCGCAAGCCTTCTTCATGCGCGTTGCCATGGGCTTGTCGCTGGGCGAAGTTGACCGCGAAGCGCGTGCCATCGAGTTCTACGAAGTGCTGTCCTCGTTTGACTTCATGTCCAGCACGCCGACCCTGTTCAACAGCGGCACCCTGCGCTCGCAGCTCTCCAGCTGCTACCTGACGACCGTGCCCGACCATCTGGACGGCATTTATGAGTCCATCAAAGAAAACGCCTTGCTGTCCAAGTTTGCCGGCGGTCTGGGCAACGACTGGACCCGCGTGCGCGCGCTCGGCAGCCACATCAAGGGCACCAACGGCGAGTCGCAAGGCGTCGTGCCGTTCCTCAAAGTGGTCAACGACACCGCGGTTGCGGTCAACCAAGGCGGCAAACGCAAGGGCGCGGTCTGCACCTATCTAGAGAGCTGGCACCTGGACATCGAAGAGTTCCTGGAGCTGCGCAAGAACACTGGCGACGACCGCCGCCGCACCCACGACATGAACACCGCCAACTGGATCCCTGACCTGTTCATGCGCCGGGTCATGGAAAAAGGCCAGTGGACCCTGTTCTCGCCCAACGACGTGCCCGACCTGCACGATAAATTTGGCGCCGAATTCGAGCGCGCCTACGTCGCCTACGAAGACCGTGTCGCACGCGGCGAGATCACGCACGCCCGCACGCTGCAAGCCAGCGACCTGTGGCGCAAGATGCTGACCATGCTGTTCGAGACCGGCCACCCCTGGATCACCTTCAAGGACGCCTGCAATGTGCGCAGCCCGCAACAGCACGTAGGCGTCGTGCACTCCAGCAACCTGTGCACCGAAATCACGCTCAACACCAGCGACACCGAAACAGCTGTCTGCAACCTCGGCTCGATCAACCTGCTGCACCACCTGAAGGACGGCGCAAACGGCAAAGCGCTGGACCACGACAAGCTCAAGCGCACCATCACCACGGCGATGCGCATGCTCGACAACGTGATCGACATCAACTACTACGCGGTCAAAAAAGCGCGCGACTCCAACCTGCGCCATCGCCCGGTCGGCCTCGGCCTGATGGGCTTCCAAGACAGCCTGTACGCGCTGCGCATCCCCTACGCCTCGCAAGCCGCCGTGGACTTTGCCGACCACTCGATGGAGGCCATCTGCTACCACGCCTACTGGGCCTCAAGCGATTTGGCCCGCGAACGCGGCAAATACAGCAGCTACCCAGGCTCGCTCTGGGACCAGGGCGTCTTGCCCTTCGACACCATTGAGTTGCTGGCCAAGGCGCGTGGCGGTTATGTGGAAGTTGACCGCAGCAGCACACTGGACTGGGGCGCACTGCGCCACAAAATCAAAACCGACGGCATGCGCAACTCCAACTGCGTGGCGATTGCGCCAACCGCGACGATCTCCAACATCATCGGCGTTGACGCCTCGATCGAGCCCTGCTTTGGCAACCTGTCGGTCAAGTCCAACCTGTCCGGCGAATTCACCATCATCAACGCCAGCCTGGTGCGCGACCTCAAACGTCTGGGCTTGTGGGACGACGTGATGGTGATGGACTTGAAGCACTTCGACGGCTCGCTGCGCGCCATCGACCGCGTGCCCGAAGACATCAAGGCGCTCTACGCCACCGCCTTCGAGGTTGAAACCAGCTGGCTGGTGGAGGCCGCTGCACGGCGCCAGAAGTGGATTGACCAGGCCCAGTCGCTCAACCTTTACATGGCTGGCGCTTCGGGCAAAAAACTCGACGAAACCTACAAACTGGCCTGGCTGCGTGGCCTCAAAACCACCTACTACCTGCGCACCATGGGTGCTACCCACGCCGAAAAATCAACGGTTGGTGCCGGGCGCATGAATGCCGTCTCCTCCGGCAGCGAATCGGCCCATGCCCAGGCTGGCAAATCGACCCACAACGGGCTGGCCGCAGCCGCAGCGCAAGCTGGCGCAGCGCAAGTTGACGCCCGTGCGGCACTCCCCGCCACCGACATCCAGTTCTGCGCCATCGATGATCCCGGCTGCGAAGCCTGCCAGTAAATCCTGCACCCAACCGCACCCAACCGCACCCATCCGCACCCACCCCGCACCCATCCGCGCCCACGGCCGCGCCACACCAAACGTGGCGATGCCGTGGCGCAACACATGACCATTCCCGTGCATGAATTTATTGCATTTCACGGGCTTGCTATCATAATCAGAGCATTGGAAAAATTATGTTGACCTGGGACGAAGAAGTCACCCCCCCATCGCTGAGCCCACGCAGTTTGCCGCAGTCCAACGCGGCCAGCCCGCTGGCTTTTGCCGCCGACCAAGCGCTCGGCCTGATCGGCTCCTCGCCCGCGCCAGTGGCCCCGGCGTTGACCCAACGCCGCGTCAACGCCGCCGACAAGCGCATCATCAACGGCAAAACCGACGTCAACCAACTGGTGCCCTTCAAGTACAAATGGGCCTGGGAGAAATACCTGGCCTCGTGCTCCAACCACTGGATGCCGCAAGAGGTCAACATGACGCGCGACATCGCACTCTGGAAAGACCCGAACGGCCTGACCGAAGACGAGCGCCGCATCATCAAGCGCAACCTCGGCTTCTTCGTCACAGCCGACTCGCTGGCGGCCAACAACATCGTGCTCGGCACCTACCGCCACATCACGGCGCCCGAATGCCGGCAGTTCCTGCTGCGCCAGGCGTTTGAAGAGGCCATCCACACCCATGCCTACCAGTACATCGTCGAGTCGCTCGGGCTGGACGAGGGCGAGATATTCAGCGCCTACAACGAAGTCGATTCGATCCGCAACAAGGACCAGTTCCTGATCCCCTTCATCGAGACGCTGACCAATCCGCATTTCAAGACTGGCACGCCGGAGAACGACCAGAAGCTGCTCAAGTCGCTGATCGTGTTTGCGTGTTTGATGGAGGGCCTGTTTTTCTATGTCGGCTTCACGCAGATCCTGGCGCTGGGGCGCCAGAACAAGATGACCGGTGCGGCCGAGCAGTACCAGTACATCCTGCGCGACGAGT
>JAYVXE010000131.1:0-2100 GCA_043785395.1 Burkholderiaceae bacterium
CCTGTATTTGCGCCTTGCACCGCGACGGGATGTCCCTCAATCCGCGAGTAGTGCAAAACGTACCAACGAGGTTGGTTGTTGAACGAGGGCTGATTCTCGTTTATGTTGCCGAATGTGTCAAGCCCAACCCTGGAAAGCACAGGGTTTCACCAGCACCAGCGCCCTGAGACGGGGCATGGTTGGCGCGGGAATGCGGGAATAGGGGATTGGAGGGTTTCGTGGCTTGCGTGTGGATGCCCCACACTCGCCGAGCGTCGGCGACGCCAACAGGCTGGCGCGAGGCAGGAGATGGTGCGTCGATCCGGGCCAAGCCCATGCCACCCACACCATTTGAAGGCGTGCCGCCGGGTTAAAAACGCCGCTGGGGCGCCGGGCCACGGCCTTCGATGTGGCGGAAAGTGACGCGGCCTTTGGTCAAATCGTAGGGCGAAAGCTCCAACGAGACCTTGTCACCCGCAAGGATGCGGATATGGTTTTTGCGCATCTTGCCGGAGGTATAGGCGATCAACTCATGCCCATTGTCCAGCGTGACACGAAAGCGCGAGTCCGGCAGGACTTCGGATACTTTGCCCTGCATTTCGATCAGTTCTTCTTTGGCCATCAGCAACTCCTGGGGAAACAATAAATGGTGTGCCTGGCAGCTACCAAGCGCAGTACCGGCCTGGCCTTGTGCCGCTGGCGTAGTACGTGAAATCGGTTGACCAACCAAGCCGGGCTGGGCGTCTACCGCCCCGTTGCCACCCGGCCCACAAGGCGTGGGATCAAGCGGCAAAGCAGGTGTGGGTCGGTGCCAGGTCTCTCAACGTGGGGCACACAAGCATGTGTGCATGCGTTGCGACATGCCGCGAACGCAGGTCTTTTCAGCGACGGAATTCGCAAGCACCTACGGCGCAATTCACCTAAGCCCGCTATTTTAGCCTTTTTTATGATTTTGTGTTGCCGCACCCTGCGTAAATGCAGAGATAAGCCTGCTAGAATCCAGGCTTCGACAACGGAGAGATGGCAGAGTGGTCGAATGCGCCGGACTCGAAATCCGGTATACGGTTATGCCGTATCTAGGGTTCGAATCCCTATCTCTCCGCCAAGCCGAAAAACAAGCACTCAAAAAGGAGTGCTTTTTTTCGTCCTGACGGGGCTAATGGATCCGTCAACACCAAGGCTCCACGCCCCAAACGCTGTTGTTGCACACAGTATCCATGCCATGCGCGTTCTGCCGAGCCACATACCGGTCCAAATAGCCTTGGAAGGCTCACGCCTGCGCGCTGTGTTTTTTGATTCTCACGGCGGCCCGGCGCAAGCGCGCTTCGTCCGCAGCTTTACGTGCTGGCACTAGGAGCCTGTCGGACTTTGTCCGCATCGAAGCGAAAGGGAACCCCAGCGAGGACAGTTTTTACCGCGCCTTGGCCTCTATTTGCGCCGGAAAACGCAGTGCAATGCGCAGGCCTCCGAGTCGGGGCGATGTGGCCAGCTCCAGCTCGGCGCCGTGCTGGTCGGCAATCGCTTTGACGATGGCCAGGCCCAGGCCGCTGCCAATGGCGGAGATGTTTGAGGCACGAAAAAATCGGTGAAACGCACGTGGGCGGTCCATCAAGGCAATCCCTGGGCCGTTGTCTTCGACGCTCAGCAAGACACGGCCGCCCTCGCGGCGCAGCTCCAGATCAACCTGCCCATGCTCGGGGCTGTATTTGATCGCGTTGTCGAGCAGGTTGCGCAGCAAAATTTGCAAGCCCTCGCTGTGGCCCGCAACCAGCATGGGCGCTTGCCGTTCTGCGGTATGCAGCAGGCCGATATCAATGTGGCGCGCCTGCGCCTGCGGCAGCTGCTCTGTCAGCGCTTCCTGCGCCAAAGCCAGCAAGTCCACCGGCAGCGCCGCCCGCTCTAGGCCGATTTGCGATTCTTGGCGCGCCAGCACCAACATTTGCTCGACCAGCGCAATCGCGCGCTCTATGCCCAGATTCAAGCGTTGCACGACGGCCGTGCGGCCCTCCTCCAGGCCTCTGCCAGGGTTGTCAGGGTTGCCAGGGTTGCCAGGGTTGTAGCGGCGCAGCGCCTGGGCTTGCAAGCGCAACGCCGTCAACGGCGAGCGCAACTCGTGGGCGG
>JAYVXE010000132.1:0-2093 GCA_043785395.1 Burkholderiaceae bacterium
TGCCGTTGGGCGATATTTTGTTACCCGTGGTTTCCGAGTCGCTGGGCAACAGTGTGGATCTGGCCCTGACCGCCACACTCAACCCCGCTTACCGCTACCTTCGCGTTCAAGTGCAAGGTCAGCCCCCGGCCTTGATGGTATTGGGTTACGTCGACCCTGACCCGCTTGGCGATATTGAGGTCTGGTACTCCTCCCGGCGTGAAGTCATCAAGCTCCAAAACGGCCGCATCGTCAGCACGACGGGCCTAGAAACTAATTGGCGCGCGGTTCGTTTTTCAGCCGCACCGCCGACTTGGTCGAGCGTGCCAGAAGAGGGTGGTTTTTACAACCGTTTGCGAGATGAGATGCCTGGGCACCGCTATGCGCTCTCGGACCGACTCCAACTCAAACCATTGGCCGGTTTGCCCAGCATCCAGTTGCCAGCATCTTTGCCCCGTGAACAAGCCAACGCCTACCGCTGGTTCAGTGAAGCCAGCTTGAATTCTGGTGACGCTTCGCTGCCGCCGTCCTGGTTTGCATGGGCTGCCTATCGTGGACAGTCCACGGTGGTTTATTCGCAGCAGTGTTTATCCGCTACCTTCTGCCTCCAGTTGCAACTGTGGCCGGTTCAAGAAAAATCCTTGTGAAGTTTAAGATTTCTCCCCAGCTCAACAGCATTGCACAAGCATCTATCGTTTGTATCGTTTGTTGGGCTGCCCCAGTGCAGGCCGCCATTCAGGCCGCCATCGTGCCCGGTGAGCGCCTCAGCGACTGGTTGTTGCGCAACGCCAACCCCAACGCCGACACCACCGCCCTGCATTGGCGGGTCCAAGCCGAACGGGCCCCGCAGGGGCATCTGCGACAAGCCGTTGTTGAGGCTTTATCCGCACAACACCAGCCGTCCAGCTGGTTACTCAACTTGCCGCTCACGGGGCGTCTCAGCGTGGCCAACGCCGACGCACGCTGGCTCCAGTCTGCGCCACAACAAGACCCGATCTTGCAAGACGGGCACAGCGTCATCCTGCTGCCAAGGCCCGCCTATGTGACGGTGGTCACCGAAACCGGTCAGGCCTGTAACTCCGCCCATATTTCTGGTGCCCTTATTCAAGACTATTTGCGCGCCTGCCTTGGTGCGCCCGCCAGCAGCCAAGTGGACTGGGCCTGGATTGCCCAACCCGACGGCCGCACCACCCACTACGGCATTTCCCCCTGGAGCATGACGCCTCAAGCCGAGCCCGGCCCCGGCGCTTGGATCTGGGCGCCTGCTCGTCAGGCCGGCATCTCCAACAACGTGTCTGATAACCTGGCCCGCTTTCTGGCCACCCAGTTGCCGGGCGAGGTCGCCTTCCCCCAGACGCCCACGCAAACCACGGTGTTGCCGCAGGCCCCCACACCGCGCCCACGTAACGCGCAAGTGACCGCCAGCGACTGGGGCGATGTTGGCTTGCTGCAAACCCCCACCGCCCGCATGGCTCCTGCGGGTGAGGTGCGCTTTCACCTCAGCCATGTTGTCCCTTACACCCGCGGCACGGTCATGTTTCAGCCCTTTGACTGGCTCGAAGCAGGGTTCAGGTACACCGACGTGTCCAACCGCCTTTATGGCCCCGAGATTGCGGGCGATCAGTCGCTCAAAGACAAGTCCATCGACCTCAAGCTGCGCCTGCGGGAAGAATCCAGTCTGTGGCCGCAACTTGCAGTTGGCTTGCGCGACCTTGGCGGTACCGGTCTTTTTGCCGGCGAATATCTGGTCGCCAACAAACGCTGGGGCAACTGGGACGCCAGTCTCGGTCTAGGCTGGGGCTATACGGGTGCACGTGGCAACGTCAAAAATCCTTTGTCGGCGCTGGGTTCTCGGTTTGCCAGTCGCCCCGCCAATAACGTTGGCCAAGGCGGCACACCCGGCCTGGGTGCCATGTTTCGTGGCCCCACCGCGCTCTTTGGTGGCGTCCAATGGCATTCGCCCTCAGACCGCTGGATCTTCAAGGTCGAGCTGGACGGCAACAACTACCAGCACGAGCCACAGAACAACAAGCAAGCCACCCACAGCCCGCTCAATTTCGGCGCGGTCTACCGTTACTCACCCAATATAGACGTCAGCTTTGGCTTGGAGCGTG
>JAYVXE010000133.1:0-20854 GCA_043785395.1 Burkholderiaceae bacterium
CGCTTGAAATTGCCAAAATTCATCCAGACAAAAAACGCTTTACCCACGATATTTTTGTCTGGCACAAAACCCCAGTAGCGCGAATCAAGTGAGTTATCCCGGTTATCACCCATCATGAAGTAATGGCCTTCCGGCACCGTGCAGACCACGCCTTCAATGCTGAAACGGCACTGATCACGGTACGGAAACTCAGAGCCCCCCGACACGCCAGCAGGCGCCTCGTCAGTGTTCAAAATACGGTGCGGCTTGGCGCCCAGATTCTCTTGGAACTGTTTGAAATAACGCATCAAATCTTCATCAAAAAAATCAGGTACGGCGCTGGTCGCAACCACATTGCCATTGACCGTCAAACGCTTGTTCAAATAAGCCACCTCGTCACCCGGCACACCGACCACGCGCTTGATGTAGTCGATCGAGGGCTGCGGTGGAAAACGAAACACCATCACATCACCGCGCGCTGGTGCGGCCCCCGAGGTGACCTTGGTATGCAGCACAGGCAGCCGCAGGCCGTAGGTGAATTTATTCACCAAAATCAAGTCACCGACCAGCAAGGTCGGGATCATCGAGCCCGACGGAATTTTGAACGGCTCAAACAAAAAAGAGCGCAGCAAAAACACCATCAAAATCACGGGAAACAAGCCCGCCGTCCAGTCCAGCCACCAAGGCTGTTGCAGCAACTGGGCCCGTGCTTGCGAAATATCACCATCGCCGTCGATCCGCAAAATGCCTTTTTGCGCCAATTCTTCGCGGCGCTTGGCCGATGCCTGCTCTAGCGCAAGCGCGGCCTGGCGACGGCGCGGCAAGAAGTAAAGACGCTCGGCCAACCAATAAAGGCCGCTGACCGAAGTTGCCGAAAACAAGAGCAAAGCAAAATTACTCTCCACCCGACCGGTCCACCAAGCCCCGATATAGGCGGCAAAGGCCGCGAGAATAAATGAGGTCAATATTTTCATTAGTCTTCCACTTGCAAAATAGCCAAGAATGCCTCTTGCGGCACCTCGACCGAACCAATTTGCTTCATGCGTTTTTTACCCGCTTTTTGTTTTTCAAGAAGTTTACGCTTGCGCGAAATATCTCCGCCATAACATTTGGCAAGCACGTTTTTACGCAGCGCCTTAATGCTTTCCCGCGCAATGATATTGGCGCCAATGGCGGCCTGGATCGCCACATCGTACATTTGGCGAGAAATAATTTCACGCATTTTCGCAACCACCGCCCGGCCCCGGTACAGGCTTTGGCTGCGGTGCACGATGATCGACAAGGCATCGACTTTCTCGCCGTTCAGCAAAATATCGACCTTGACCACGTCCGAGGCCCGGTACTCCTTGAACTCATAGTCCATCGAGGCATAACCCCGGCTGACCGATTTGAGCTTGTCGAAGAAGTCCAGCACAATCTCGCCCAACGGCATCTCGTAGGTCAGCATCACCTGGCGGCCGTGGTAGGCCATATTCATCTGGATGCCACGCTTTTGGTTCGCCAGCGTCATCACCGCGCCCACATAATCCTGCGGCATGTACAAATGCACCGTCACAATCGGTTCACGAATTTCTTGCAGTTTGCCGCCTTCGGGCATTTTCGATGGGTTTTCGACCATCATGATTTCGCCATCGTTTTTGACAACTTGGTAGACCACGCTGGGCGCCGTGGTAATCAAGTCCTGGTCAAACTCGCGCTCCAAGCGCTCTTGCACGATCTCCATGTGCAGCAGGCCCAAAAAGCCGCAGCGAAAGCCAAAGCCCAGGGCCTGGCTGACTTCGGGCTCGTAGTGCAGCGAAGCGTCGTTGAGTTTGAGTTTTTCCAGCGCATCGCGCAGTGAGTCATATTCGCTGGCTTCGGTCGGGTACAAACCCGAGAACACCTGCGGCTGAATTTCTTTAAAGCCCGGCAAAGCCTCGGTGGCCGTCGCCGCCGCGCCACCCGTGCCGGTTTTGATCAGGGTTACGGTGTCGCCGACTTTGGCGGCTTGCAGCTCTTTGATGCCCGCGATGATGAAGCCAACCTCGCCCGCCTCCAGCGATTGGCGCACCTCGGTGGCGGGCGTGAAGACGCCCAAGTTGTCGGCGTTGTAGGTCGCACCCGATGCCATCATCTTGATCCGCTCGCCCTTGGCCAGTCGGCCATCGACCACCCGCACCAGCATCACGACACCGACATAGGCGTCAAACCAGCTGTCGATAATCATTGCGCGCAACGCCGCATTCGGGTTGCCACGCGGTGGCGGCACCTTGGCCACCACGGCCTCTAAAATCTCGTCGATGCCCATACCGGTCTTGGCCGAGCAGGCAATGGCGTCGGTGGCATCGATGCCGATCACGTCTTCGATCTCGAGCCTGGCGTTGTCCGGGTCGGCGTTGGGCAGATCCATCTTGTTCAACACCGGCACCACCTCAACACCAAGGTCTAGCGCGGTATAACAATTGGCCACCGTCTGCGCCTCGACCCCTTGGCTGGCATCGACCACCAGCAGCGCCCCCTCGCAGGCCGATAAAGAGCGGCTAACTTCGTAGGAAAAGTCAACGTGGCCGGGGGTGTCAATCAGGTTCAGGTTGTAGACCTGGCCGTCCAGCGCCTTGTAGTGCAGCGCAGCGGTCTGCGCCTTGATGGTGATGCCGCGCTCTTTTTCAATCTCCATCGAATCCAGCACCTGCGCCTGCATTTCACGCGCAGCCAAACCGCCACAGCGCTGAATCAGGCGGTCGGCGAGCGTGGATTTGCCGTGGTCAATGTGCGCAATGATGGAAAAATTTCTGATGTGCTTCATCAAGGAGAGGCTTCAAAGTTTGGGATGGAGGGATGATGGGGTCGCCCACCACGCGGCATAAACCGGCGACAAGGGCAGACACAGGAAATTGAGGGGGCGTTGGCAGCAAGCTGGGCGGGAAGTGCGGAAAGGGCGGGAAGTGCGGGAAGGGCGAAAAAGAAGGGCGGTCGTCCATCCATGCGTTGACCTGTCACGCACGCTGCACCAGCGTAGACACACAGCTTATCGCGCCAGAGCTGCGGTGCAGCGCGCATTCTAACCAATCCGCCAAGCTGGCCAAACCACCACGGAGACGGAAAAACCCCGTCTGCCAGCACCGGTCGTGGCAGACCAGGCCTGGCAAAACAGGGCCGCAACAGGCGCTTAACTGTCATGCATGGGCCAAACACCACCGAGCGATGAAACCGCGCCGCGAGACGCCCCCCCAGTGCACCCGTGGATCTGGCTCTGCCAGGCCACTGGGTGCGCCCCCTTGAGGGGGTAGCGCCGCAGGCGCTTCGGGGGTGGGCCACGTTAGCGTAGCGGGCGAATCAAAGCGTACTGGGCCCAGTCACCCCGGCGGAACAGCACGCTGACGGGCTTGCCCTTGTCCAGCTTGGCCACCGCAGCCTCAAAGTCCTTGAGGGTAATGACTTCTGTATTGCCCAGCGCGACGATCACGTCGCCCTCGCGCAGACCGGCGCGGGCCGCTGCGTCCACGGCGGCATCGACCTTGACGCCACCACGCAGCTTGTGCGCCTTCTTCAGCGCCTCACTCAGGCCGCTGACACTCAGGCCGAGCAGTTGACCGGCCTGCGAGGCCTTGGCCTTGGTATCTTTTTCGGCAGCAGCCACGCTCGGCTCATCGGCGGCCAACTCGGCAATGGTGATCTTCAAGTCTTTGCTTACGCCCCGGCGAAACACCGTGATGCTGCTCTTGGTGTCGGGCTTGGTGTTGCCGACCAGGCGCGGCAGGTCGCTGGTTTTATCAATCGTCTTGCCATCAAATTTGGTGATGATGTCGCCCGCCTCGATCCCTGCTTTGGCGGCCGGGGAGTCGTCCTCAACACCTCGCACCAAGGCCCCTTGCGGTTGGCCCAGGCCAATGGTCTCAGCCAGCTCTTTGGTCACGGGCTCGATCTGCACGCCAATGCGTCCGCGTGAAACCCGGCCCGAAGCACGCAGCTGATCGCTCACGCGCATCGCCTCGTCCATCGGAATCGCAAACGAGATGCCCATAAAGCCACCCGAGCGCGAATAAATCTGGCTGTTAACGCCAATCACTTCGCCCTGCATATTGATCAATGGGCCGCCCGAATTGCCGGGGTTGATCGCCACGTCGGTTTGGATGAACGGCAGGTAGTCACCGGTGTCACGCCCTTTGGCACTGACGATGCCGGCTGTCACCGTGTTCTCCAGCCCAAACGGCGAGCCGATCGCCATCACCCACTGCCCCACCCGCAAGCGGCTCAAGTCACCGACCCGAACCGCAGGCAGGCCGGTGGCGTCGATTTTGACCAAAGCGACGTCGGTACGCTTGTCGGCACCAATGATTTTGGCCTTGAACTCGCGCTTGTCGGTGAGCGTGACCAGCACCTCATCGGCGTCCTCGACCACGTGGGCATTGGTCATGATGTAGCCGTCCGAGGTCAGGATAAAGCCCGAGGCAACGCCGCGCGGCTGCTCTTCTTCCCGTGGCTGCGGGCGTGGCCCACGTGGGCTGCTGCGCGGCGCGTTCGGCATCGGCATGCCAAAGCGGCGCAGCAACTCGGCCATTTGCTCATCGATGCCGCTGCCACCGGGCACACCCGGAGCACTTTTGGCGGCAACTTTTTCCGAGGTACGGATGTTCACCACCGACGGCCCCACCTGCTCGACCAGATCGGTAAAGTCCGGCAACGCACGTGCGACTGCCGTTGGCGCGCTCTGGGCCTGCGCCAACTGGGGCGACAACAGCGTCGCGCCCAGTCCCAAAATCACACTGCTCAGCGCCAGCATGCGCACATTTTTCCATTCAGAAGCCAACATCAAAAACCTTTCAGTTTGGAATTTTCAAACAGAAGCCAGACACGACCAGCACACCGCCCCATCACAACCAGTCCCTCCAGCCCCACAGGATGACAGAGTCGCCAACCCAGCGCGAGTTCCCTGCACCAACAGTCAAGCCACCCATCGCGTGATGGCCTTTTACTTAGCGGCAGGTTTGCTGCGTTCAAGAGATTGGGCAAAAAGCTGCAAGGTCGACAAGGGAACCTCGCCCATCGCCGTCAGCCACCAGGCCGGGCCGATCCGCCGCGTGAGGGTGTGCGTGGCCCCCATCACCAAGGCCTGTTCTTGAACGTGGTGCTGCGCATCAAAAGGCTCCATGAACAAAGATACCGTGGCCAAGCCGTCAGAGAAGTTCCACTGCAAGGTCGGCTCCGCACTCGCGCGGGAGTAGCCACCAGCCGCTGTCGGACGCTTGAGGCCACCCATCGCCGTAAAGCCAGGAATGGGGGCCTTGAGCCGCCAACCTTCAGCGGCTGCGCTGGTTCGCTGCAACGCGGGCTTGCGCACGGTATAGCCGTCGGTTTGAGCCATCTGCTGCACCAGCTGGCCAAGCGTGACCGGTACCTCCCAATGGAGTTCGGAGAAAGCCGCTTGCTCCAGCACCTGCCCATCGGCGGCCAAAGTTTGCAGCCGCAGCATCAGACCCGATGTTTTACCGCTCCACACCCGGTAGCCAAAACGCAGGGCGTCCTGCGGCTGCAACGCCACCACATCGGCATCCAAACCCGCAACCCGCTCCGAGCCGATCTGGCGCGCCGTGTAAAACTGCGCAATACCGGTGCCGCCGGCGTGCAAGCCGCCAGGAAAGCGCAACAAGCCCTCACGGGTTTCGATCTGAACCACACGACTCTGGGGCAGAAAAGTTGTGACCTGGTCGTTGCGCCGAAAAATCAAGCGCGGCACACCGGTCAAGGCATCGATGCGCTCGATCTGCTGCGCGCCTTCGCAGGCATGCACGATGCGGGCGCTGCTCATCTCTCCGTTGGCCGAAGAGACCACAAACGTTCCACGGTAGGACTGGGTACGGGCGGCTTCGTGCATGCGCTCCAGCCACTGTGTAATGTCGCGTTGCGCGGGCAAATTTGCGGCAGCTTCAGTCCTCGCTGGGGCGGCCTGAACAGCGCCCGCCAATCCCCACGCCAGCACCAGCGCCCGCCCAGCCAGCCGCAGGCAGCGCCCATAGCCGCCCATCAATGTCCACCGCCGTCTACAGCGGCGTTGCGCAAAAAACCGACCGGCGTGGGCAAGGCCGAATGGCCACCGAGCTGCTTGTGGGCGGCCAGCAACTCATCCAAACGAGGGTCGCGCAGCATGGGCTGCGGCCCGCTCAACGGCATCGGCATGACGGTGGTCGGCAGCTGCGCCAACCGCTCAGCGTCCGTTGCCGGCCACAAAATGCGATCCAAACCCCATCCGAGCAGCGCCAACGTGGCCAGGGACGTCGCACCGGCAAGCATTCTCCAGCGCCTGCGGCGACCCCCTGGCGCCGGCCCAACATGGGGCTGCGCCAGCACTCTGGCGCTTGCGACATCGGCCTCGCTCGCGCTCGCGCGCACGCAAACACCAGCATCGTTTGCCACCGGCGCTGCAAGCAAGGCGTCCTCCTGCTGCAAGCGGGCCAGCACGCGGGCCGCAAAGTCAGCACCATCGGCGCGCACCGGCAGAGCTTCCGCCGAGCGCAAAACATCGCCGACTACGTGGTAGACCTGCCAGCTGGCCTGGGCATCACCGCCGCTGCACACCTGCTGCACGGCCTGCGCAAACGCCTCACCACGCAGCTGGCCGTCGGCCAGCGCAGAAATTTGCGCACGCTGTTGTTCTTGATTCATCCTGCTGGGCATCCGGTTCACGTCCTCGGTCCTATGGCTGGCCTTACCAGCGTTTCCCACTTTGATTGGTCAGCAGCGGCCTTAGCTTGGCAGAAATGGCCTCACGCGCCCGAAAAATGCGCGAGCGCACCGTGCCAATCGGACAGTCCATGAGTTGTGCAATGTCCTCATAGCTCAAGCCCTCAAGCTCCCGCAGCGTGACCGCTTGGCGCAAATCCTCCGACAAGGCTTCCATGGCGGCATTCACCTCGGCAGATATTTGCTTGGCCGCCAACTCAGTCTCAGGTGTGCTGGAGTTGCTTAGTTCACGCTCGGAGAAGAAAGTTTCACCCTCCTCGCCGTGGCCGCGCATAGAGCCTTCATACAACAAAGGGCTGCGCCTCATCTCCATCAGTGATTTTTTCGCTGTATTCACTGCAATCCGGTACAGCCAGGTATAGAACTGCGCATCCCCGCGAAACTGGGGCAAGGCACGGTAGGCGCGGATGAAGGTCTCTTGGGCGATGTCCTCCACCAAACCCGTGTCGCGCACCATGCGCCCAATCAAGCGCTCAATCCGACGCTGGTACTTGAGCACCAGCAAGCCATAAGCCCGCTGCTCGCCCGCCAAGCTGCGCTCAACCAGCATCAGGTCGCTGTCGGAGGGCGGCGTGGTGGGCTTGAGGCCAGGGCTCATGCGTGCGGGGCGGGAGACAGCCGGGGCTCGGCCAGGGCCAGCAAGGCGCTGGAGGGGACAGAGCGCGCATAGACCGCACGGCGCAAATCAGCCCAGCGCGCAGGATTCGAGTGCTGTTCGGCCCACAACCACAGCACGGGCCCGGCTTCGAGGCGCAGACGCAGCAGCAAATGGCGTTGAAAGTCCAAACATGGCAGCAATTGACCATTGCGGGCCTGTCGCGGCGCGGTCGACGTCCAGCACCACAGCTGACCATCCCACGACAAGAAGCCACAGGGTGAGCGCCACCAGCCCCATGCAGCCGCCGCAACAGCGAGCCCGAGCACGCCCAAGCTCAGCCAAAGACGCCACCCAAAAATATCAAAAACATAGCACCAAAGGCCTACAAACAAAGCGTTAAGCATTGAAATAGCACAAAAAATACCAGCCAAGACGGTCGAACGCCCTAACGGATACTGAACCGAGGGCGCGCTGTGCATGGCCGGGCTTTAAGCCGTGCCCACAGGCACGCAAAGGGGGCAAATCGGCATCAGCGGCATCAGCGGCATCAGCGCAAGCGTTTGAACACCAACGTACCGTTGGTGCCACCAAAGCCGAAATTGTTTTTCATGGCAATTTCGATTTTCATGTCGCGTGCGGTGTTGGCGCAGTAATCAAGGTCACATTCCGGATCCGGCTTGGACAAATTGATCGTTGGCGGGCTCTTTTGCTGGTGCAGCGCCATGACCGTGAACACGCTCTCAATGCCGCCGGCACCACCGAGCAAATGCCCGGTCATCGACTTGGTCGAATTGACCACCGTGCGCTGGGCGTGGGCGCCGAGCGCAGCCTTGATGGCGTTGGTCTCGTTCAAATCCCCGAGCGGGGTGGAGGTGCCGTGGGCGTTCAGGTAGTCGATCTGGTCGGCGTTGACACCCGCATTCTTCAGGGCCATTTGCATGGACCGGGTGGGGCCATCAACGCTAGGCGCCGTCATGTGGTGGGCGTCGCCCGTCATGCCAAAACCAATGATTTCGGCATAAATTTTGGCACCACGCGCTTTGGCATGCTCGTACTCTTCGAGCACCAACACACCGGCGCCTTCGCCCAGCACAAAGCCGTCGCGCTCTTTGTCCCACGGACGCGATGCGCTGCCCGGATCGTCGTTGCGGGTAGACAAGGCGCGGGCGGCAGAAAAGCCCCCCATGCCAAGCGGCGAGACGGTCGACTCGGCCCCGCCGGCCACCATCACGTCGCAGTCGCCGTACTCGATCATGCGGGCCGACAGGCCAATCGCATGCAAGCCCGTGGTGCAGGCGGTTGCCAGCGCCAAATTCGGACCTTTGAAGCCAAATTTGATCGAGACATGGCCCGAAATCATATTGATGATCGAGGCCGGCACAAAAAATGGTGAAACCCTGCGTGGGCCACGGCTCATCAGCTCGCCGTGGGTTTGCTCGATCATCGGCAAACCGCCGATGCCCGAGCCAATATTGCAGCCAATGCGCTCGGCTTGGGCGGCGCTCAAAGCGTCGCCCACCGGCAGGCCGGCATCGGCCACAGCGTCACAGGCCGCGGCCAATCCGAGGTGGATAAAGCGGTCCATGTGGCGCGCATCCTTCTCTGGGATGTACTGGGTGATATCGAAGCCCTTAACCTCGCCTGCAAAATGGCAGGAAAGAATACGGGCATCAAAACTGGTAACAGTGGCGATGCCAGACTTCCCAGCCAGCAAACTGGCCCAGGACTCTGACACTGTATTGCCCACGGGGCTGATGCACCCCAGACCTGTCACAACGACGCGGCGACGGCTCATGCGCTCAAACCTTTCTAAACGGCGACCGAGCTGCATTGCAGGCGGTGGCGCGAAATTGTCACGACTTACGCAAAAACGCCAGCACCAGCGTTTTCAAAATCTCGAAACACCAGCGCTAGCGTCAATTCGGCAGCCTAGGAGGCGGTCGGACTTGGGTCCGCATCGAAGCGAAATGGAGCCCCAGCGAGGACAGTTTTTGCCGACTTTGCTGACCCATAGCCCCGCTATGGGTCAAGAAGGCGGTAAAAAATGAACCGCTGCGGCACCATTGCAGCCGATGCCCCCGACCAAGTCTGACAGCCTCCTAGCTCCCGTTTTCAGCGGGGACCTCTGCGTCTTGCATGCGTCCATGGCTTGGCGCGCCTGCAAGTCCTATCGCCACGACTGGTGCAAAAACCATCGGCTGCGTTGCGCAAACCCCGTAAACAGGGGCGCTTGCAACGGCTAAGCGGATGGGCACCAAGTCTTGGCAGCATCTTTGTCCAAGCCCGCCGATCCGGAGACGGCGAGCCCAGAAGCCTTTCGGCCTCCTTTGACGATCAGACTTTTTGGTGCTTGTTGGCGTAGTCGATGGCGTTTTGCACCGTTGTAATTTTCTCGGCATCTTCGTCCGGGATCTCAATGCCAAACTCGTCTTCGAGCGCCATGACCAACTCGACGGTGTCGAGGGAGTCGGCACCGAGATCGGCTACGAATGACTTTTCGCTGGTAACTTGGGATTCTTCAACGCCAAGTTGTTCGGCAATGATTTTCTTGACGCGTGCTTCGATATCGCTCATGGTGTCCCTCTGGGGGTTGTAAATAATCCGTGATTTTAGCCGGGCCGTGGAGGCTTCCCCCAACCCAGTCGCCGAACGGATGTTTCGGCGTGAAAAAAAGTAGCGGCAATGGCCAGCAATTGCCCCGATCAGGCCTGCTGGCGCAAGCCCTGTCACATGTACATACCGCCGTTAACGTGCAGTTGCTGTCCCGTGACGTAGCCCGCTTGGGGCGATGCCAAATAGGCCACGGCGTGGGCCACATCGGCCGGCTTGCCCAAACGCCCGAGCGCTATTTGCCCCAACAGGGCTTTTTGCTGCTCTTCGGGCAGGCTGGCGGTCATATCGGTCTCGATGAAGCCGGGGGCCACACAGTTCACCGTAATGCCACGGCTGCCGAGCTCACGCGCCAGCGCCCGGGTCATGCCCGCAACACCGGCCTTGGCCGCAGCGTAGTTGGCCTGACCGGGGTTGCCCGAGGCGCCGACCACGCTGGTGATATTGATGATGCGCCCATAGCGCTGCTTCATCATCGGGCGAATGGCCGCCCGCGAAAGCCGGAACACGCCGCGCAAATTGGTATCCAGTACGGCGTCCCAGTCATCGTCCTTCATGCGCATGGCCAGCATGTCACGCGTGATGCCCGCATTGTTGACCAGCACTTGCAAGCCGCCATAGTCGCTGACCAAGCGCTCAACCAGCGCATCCAGCGCCGCGCCATCATTGACGTTGAGCGCCAAGCCCAGGCAGCCAGGAAAGGCCGCCAGCGCGCGGCTGATGCGCAGCGCACCGTCCTCGGTGGTCGCCGTGCCCAACACCCGAAAACCGCGCCGCGCCAGCTCCAGCGCAATCGCAGCGCCAATGCCGCGCGTGGCGCCAGTCACCAGCGCCACCTGCGCAGGCGGCGCAACGGGCGCAACAGGCGTATCTTGTTTTACTGCATCCATCACAACAATCCTTTCACTTGCGCCAAGCTCGCGGGGTCACACAAAGCCGTCCCCACCAACCCAGCGTCAATCCGTTTCACCATACCGGCCAGCACCTTGCCCGGCCCGCACTCAATCACATGGCGCAGTCCGTGCGCCTTCAGCGCCTGCACCACCTCCACCCAACGCACAGGACCAAAGGCCTGGCGGTAGAGCGCGTCGCGGATACGCTCGCTGTCGCTCTCCTGCGCAACGTCGATATTGTTCACCACCGGGATCTGCGGCACAGCGAATGCTGTTTTTTGGAGCTGCTCGCGCAGCCGCTCAGCGGCCGGGCGCATCAAGCTAGAGTGAAACGGCGCTGACACCGGCAACGTCAAGACGCGCTTAGCCCCTTGCGTCTTGAGCACCGTGCAGGCCTGCTCAACCGCCACGCGGCTGCCTGCAATCACGGTTTGTCCGGGGTCGTTGAAATTCACCGCCTCGACCACTTCCGCCGAAGCGCTGCCAAAACTGGCTGTCACCTCGGCGCAAGCCGCCACCACTTGGGCCGCGCTCAGCCCCAAAACAGCCGCCATCGCGCCACTGCCAACGGGCACCGCAGCCTGCATCGCAGCCGCCCGAAAACGCACCAAAGGCAGAGCCTGCGCCAGCGTCAGTACACCCGAGGCGACCAAGGCGGAATACTCGCCCAGCGAGTGCCCGGCCAGCAGGGCTGGCGCCGCGCCGCCTTCGGCGCGCCAAATCCGGTAAGTCGCAACCCCCGCAACCAACATCACTGGCTGCGTGTTGGTGGTCAGCGCCAGCGCTTCTTTGGGGCCGTTTTGGATCAATCCCGCAATATCCTCGCCCAAAACATCGCCCGCTTCTTGCAGTGTCTGGCGCAACACCGGGTGCTCGCCCCAGGCGTCGAGCATGCCAACCGACTGTGAACCCTGGCCTGGAAAGACAAAAGCAAAAGAATGCATATGTATGTAACTTTAAAAACTTGCAGCAACAGCGCCGCGCAGTACCTGCGCCGACGCTTGCGCGCTTTTTAAAAATGCCAACAACGGCTTGTTCATAAGGACTTCTTGAAAACTTAAACAATTAGCACTTATGCGCATATCCAGCAATGATTCATTGCTATAAAATTAATAGCAAAGACCCCCAAGTGAAACCACCACCCACACCTTCGAGCAACAAGGTTTCACCGGTTTTAATCTGCCCACTGCGCACAGCATGGTCAAGCGCCAACGGAATCGACGCCGCCGAAGTATTGCCATGCTGCGCAACCGTGACCACCACTTTTTCCATCGGCAACCTGAGCTTGCGCGCCGTGCTTTGCATGATGCGGATATTCGCTTGGTGCGGAACCAGCCAGTCGATATCGGCAGCGCTCTTGCCAGCCTTGGCCAACACCGCACGCGCCGTCTCGTCCAAAACGCCGACCGCCAGCTTGAAGACCGCCGGCCCGTCCATGGTCAGCAGCGGACGGCCCAAAATCTTCCCACCGCCGACCTGGCCCGGCACACACAAAATACCCACGTGCCGCCCATCGGCGTGCAAATCACTGGCCAAAATGCCTGGCGTTGTGCTCGCCTCCAGCACCACCGCACCAGCACCATCGCCAAACAGCACGCAGGTCGTTCGATCTTTGAAATCCAAAATGCGTGAGAACACTTCGGCCCCCACCACCAAGGCCTTCTTCGCCGCCCCGGTTTGGATCATCGCATCGGCCACGCTCAACGCATATATAAAGCCGCTGCACACCGCCTGCACATCAAACGCCGGGCCACCTGCTATCGCTGCGGCCTCGGGTGACAACTGCGCCAATTTGTGCTGCAAGATGCACGCGGTCGAGGGGAAGACCATGTCCGGGGTCGATGTCGCAACGATCACCAGGTCGATATCTTGCGGCCCCAAACCCGCTGCGGCGAGTGCATTTTTTGCGGCCTCGAAGGCCAAGTCACTGCTCGCCACATCGGGCGCAGCAAAGTGGCGGGCCCGGATACCCGTGCGCTCGACAATCCAGGCATCCGAGGTTTGCACACCGTGCTCAGCCAACTCAGCCACCAGGTCTTGGTTGGTCAGTCGGCGCGGTGGCAAGTAACTGCCCGTGCCCGTGATGCGGGAGTAGAGTCTCATGGCGATGGGTGTGGTGTAGGGGATGGGTTTGCGACATCGGCGCGTTCGGCTGACGCCAAAAACGGTGACGCATGGGCGATACGGGCCTGCACCCGGCTTAGCAACTGGTTTTGGACGGCATCATACGCCCGCACCAAGGCCTGCTCGAAGGCCACGTCATCGGCCGAGCCGTGGCTCTTGAACACCAGCCCACGCAAACCCAGCAACGCAGCGCCGTTGTAGCGCCGGTAATCCATTCTATTTTTAAGCGCTTTTAGAACAGGATAAGCCACGAAAGCAGCAAATTTTGTAAAAATACTGCGAGAAAACTCTTGCCGCATGAACTGGGCAAACATCCCGGCCAAACCCTCACTGGCTTTCAGCGCAACATTGCCGACAAAGCCATCGCAGACCACGATGTCGACCACGCCCTTGTAGATATCGTTGCCCTCGACGTTGCCGTAAAAATTCAAATCACCGGCGTTACCAGCAGATCGCAACAATTCGCCAGCTTTTTTGATAACTTCACTGCCTTTAATGGCTTCTTCGCCAATATTCAACAGACCGACCGAAGGGCTTTCATCGTGGTTCATGGCCGAGACCAGTGCCGAGCCCATCACGGCAAACTGCAGCAGGTGCAGCGCCGTGCAATCGACATTGGCCCCCAAGTCAAGCACCGTAGTCGCCCCACCCTTGACGTTCGGCAGCGGGTAGGCGATCGCCGGACGGTCGATACCGTCCAAGGTTTTGAGCAAGTAGCGGGCAATCGCCATCAAGGCCCCCGTATTGCCAGCCGACACCGCAACGCTGGCACGGCCATCTTTCACCTGCTGGATTGCGACCCGCATGGAGGAGTCTTTTTTACGACGCAGCGCCACCTCCACCGGGTCGTCCATCGTCACCACCTCGGTGGCACCAACCAGGGTCGCACGCGCATGCGAAAAGCCAGCCAGACTGGCCGGCAAGCCAACCAGCAACAGGATCGCGTCCGGGTGCGCATCCAAAAATCGGCGGCACGCTGGCAAAGTAATGCGGGGGCCGTGATCGCCCCCCATGCAGTCAACAGACAAGGTAATCATGGGACAGTCAAGCATCACGGCAGCATCTCAAAATGACCGCCACCAAAAAGAAAAGCCCGTGCTACCAAAAATGTAGCTCCGGGCTCGGGAACTTAATGAACAAAACGCACGCAAAAAGGCTGCTTTAGTGCTCACTCCAACGCCGATCGACGCCAAGCAAACAAAACAAGCAACCGATTGCGCAAGTTGCAATTCAATTTAAGATTCAGATTTATTTTTCAGCACTTGGCGGCCACGGTAAAAGCCGGTGGGGCTGATGTGGTGGCGCAAATGCACCTCGCCCGTGGTCGACTCGACAGCAATACCAGGCACGTTCAGTGCGTTGTGCGAGCGGTGCATACCGCGCTTAGAAGGAGACTTCTTGTTTTGTTGGACTGCCATGCTTGAATCCCGGACGAAAAAGGGTTGGTGAAGTGCGCAAACCTTTGGCCTAAGTGCCCAATGAATTACGCGAAGCCTGCGATTATACCCCAGCTTCCAGGAAGTCGCGAGCCACAGGATGGGCATCCAGACTGAACCCCACCCAACCCCACTCAGGGCTTGCGCTGCCACGACTCCAGCGCCGCAAAGGGATTCGGCTTGGCCGCAGCAGCGGCTTCAAAGTCGGCATCGGCAACAGCCATGCAGACCTCGCCGGGGCAGACATCGTGCAGCACCACCATGGGCAACGCCATCAGGAACTCGTCTTCAACCAAGGCGTGCAAATCAAACTCCCGGCTCTCGACCAGCAAATCCTCCTCGGCCTCATCGTCCTGCGCCTCGGCCGTCGCCTCGTCGGCCACAAACCGGAACCAGCGCTCGCTCGCCAAGTGCTGCGACACGGGTGCCAGGCAGCGCTGACAGGTCAGCGGCAGCGTCGCACTCAAGCCCAAATGCAGCCAGCGCGTGGGCTCGCCATTGGCGCCTGCACGCACCTCGCCACGCGCCTGCCAGTCCAGCAGCAAGGCGTCGGGCGGGCCTTGCACCTCGGCCTGCAAACGGGGAAAGGCCGACAACGGTGGCTGGCCAAAGCACACGGCACCGGCATCAGCGAAGGCCACGCAATCTAAATTCCCAACAACGGATGCTTGGGCAACTTGGGGTTCTTTTTTCATCCGCGCAGTGTAAGAGAATCAGCCCATGTTCGATATTTCCAGCCCCCCCCGCCGCCTGATTTTGGGCTCGACCTCGCGCTACCGGCGCGAACTGCTTGAGCGCCTGCGGCTGCCCTTTGATGTCGTCGCACCCGAGGTCGACGAAAGCCCTTGGCCCGCCGAGCCACCGCCTGCATTGGCCAGCCGTCTGGCGCTGGCCAAAGCGCAGGCGGTCGCAGCCCTGCACCCAAGCGCCGTGGTGATTGGCTCAGACCAGGTTTGCGAGCTGGCCGGGCAGGCCTTGGGCAAGCCCGGCAACTACGCACGGGCCTACCAACAGCTACAGCGCCTGCGCGCGCAGAGTGTCATTTTTCATACGGCCGTCGCCGTGGTTTGCCAGGAATCGGGCTTTGCCCAGACCGCGATGGCGACCGTGCGGGTGCAGTTTCGGGCACTCAGCGACGCCGAAATCAGCCATTACCTGCACGCCGAGCAGCCCTACGACTGCGCCGGCAGCGCCAAAAGCGAAGGCCTTGGCATTGCCTTGCTAGACGCCATCGACAGCGACGATCCGACCGCGCTGATCGGCCTGCCGCTGATCCGCACCTGCGGCTTGCTGCGCGCGGCCGGCCTGGCACTGCTGGGGGCGCCATGAGCGCGGCCAGCGTGAACGCCACGCCTGCCGCACCAAGCCGTGGCACGCTCTATGTGGTTCCCGCCCCGCTCGACTTTGGCTGCGCAACCCAAGCCCCGCTGAGTGCCAGCCTGCCCGCTGCCACACTGAGCGTGGCAGCCGGACTCAGCCACTGGATTTGTGAAAATGCCAAAAGCACCCGCGCCTACCTGAAGCGAATCGACGCCGTCACGCCCTTGGCACAGCCGCTGCAAACCCAAAGCCTGCACGAGCTGCCGCGTGAGGTGCACAAACGCGGCGATCACCACGGCAACTTTGACGCCCGTCCCTGGCTCGCCCCGGCACTCGCTGGGCACGACATCGGCCTGGTCAGTGAAGCGGGGATGCCGGCCATTGCCGACCCCGGCAGCTCCGTGGTGCGCACAGCGCATGCGCTCGGGCTGCGGGTTGTGCCCTTGGTCGGCCCCGTCTCCTTGCTGCTGGCCTTGGCCGCCAGTGGGCTGAACGGCCAAAATTTTGCGTTTGTCGGCTATGTGCCGCAAGAGCCCGGCGCGCGCAGCCAGCGCCTGCGCGAACTCGAAGCGCTGGCGCTGCGCAGCGGCCAGACCCAGCTCTTCATAGAGACGCCTTACCGCAATGCCGCGCTGCTGCAAGCGCTGCTGCACAGCTTGCAGCCCAACACCCGGCTGGCGGTCAGCAGCGGGCTGACACTGGCCAGCGCGCAGACGTACAGCGACAGCATCAAGGCGTGGCGGCAACAGGCGGCGTCTGGCAGCGCACGTGGCCCCGACAACGCGACCCCGGCAGTGTTCGCGCTCGGCCCCTGAGGCGGCACCGGCCAAGCCCGCGCCAGGCCCGACAGGCTCCTAGCGGGTAGAAGCCACTGGAGCGGGTTTGAGGTGAATTTTGCGGAAGAAATACACAGCACTCAGCAGCAGCACCCAGACCGCGGCGGAGATGATGCCCACGTTCCAGAAGTCGCGGTCCAAACCCATGGTGACCAGGACGGCCACCAGCATAAAGATGCCCACATACTGCGCCCAGGGGAAAAAAGGCGCACGAAACGGCAGGGCACCGCTGTTGAGCCGGGCCCAGTTCTTGCGAAACGAGATGTGACTCAGCAGGATGATCAGCCACACCAAGATGCCGCCGCCCAAGGCAACACCAAACAGGTAGCTGTAGGCAATATTGCTCACCATGCTGGTGAGAATGGCGATCAGCACCCCCACACTGGAGATCAAGGTGGCCCGCACCGGCGCACCCTGCGGGTTCAGCTTGCCCAGGGACCGGGGCGCGTAACCGCCACGCGCCAACGAGAAAACCATGCGCGAACACAGGTAGAGGTTGGCATTCATGCTGGAGAGCGCGGCCGTGATCAGCACGAAGTTCATGACCGCCGCCGCGTAGGCGAAGTCGTAGTAGGTGAACACCTTGACAAAGGGGCTCTGGGTGACGCCCTTGGCACCGGCCTCGGCCCACGGCACGATGGCCAGCATGACACTGAGCGACAGCACATAGAACAGCACCAGCCGAACAATCATGGTGCGCATGGCGCGCGGCACGGCGGTCTTGGGGTCTTCGGCTTCACCGGCCGTCACGGCAATGATCTCGATACCGTAGAAGGAGAAGATGGCCATCAGCACACCCATCCAGACGCCCTTAAAACCGTGCGGCATAAAGCCCTGGTTGGCGGTGAAATTCTCGAAGCCTACGGCAGGGTGGCCGAGCCCGAACACCAGCGCCAGGCCAAAGATGATGAAGGCGCAGATGGCCACCACCTTGATGGTGGAGAGCCAGTACTCAAGACTGCCGAAGCTGGAGACCGAGCGTGTGTTGGTGTAAATGATGGCCGCACCAAAACCCGTCGTCCACATCCACACCGGAATACCTGGGTACCAAAACGACATGTACAGCCCGATGGCCACGGCCTCGCCACCGATGGCAATGGACTGTGCGGCCCAGTAGGTGTACCGGACGATGAAGCCAAACCAGCGGTTGAGGTAGAGCTCGGCATAGGTGCCAAAAGAGCCGGCGGTGGGGTGCGCCACCGCCATCTCGGACAGGCTGTACATCATGATCACGGCGATGAGCGCGGCGATGATGTAGCTGATCAGCACGGCGGGGCCCGCGTAACCGATGGCGATGCCGCTGCCCATGAACAGGCCGGTGCCGATGGCGCCCCCCAGGCCAATCATGGTCAACTGGCGTTGTGTCAACTTGCGGGCCAAGCCCTTTTCCCGGTCGATGATGTCTTGATTCGCACCCATGTTGTCTCCTTATTGAATTTTTTCGCAAAAGCCGAAATCTGGAGCTCAAGCGTACCGGGCCAGTGCCTTCATGGCTGCGGCCACCTCCTGCTCGGTGTTGTAGAAATGCGGGGCCACGCGGATCACGTCGTTGCGGGCCGAAACAATGAAGCCGTCGTGCGCCATCTTTTTTTCGACCGCGCCCGCGTCCCGGATGTAGATGGCGGTATTCGAGCCTTTGAGCTTGGGGTCCTGCGGGCTCGCGCTGCGCAGCTTGTTTTTGACTGCCTCATCCCTGGCCACGAGCGACAAATGCTGCAAGTAGCCCTCCACTTCGGACATCTCCAAGGTGTTGAGCAGTTGCATGCCGGCGCGGGCTGCGTAGGCGTTGACCATGGGCGGCGTGCCGGTGTCAAAACGACGCGCACCTTGCGCATAGTCCAAGCCCTTGATGTCGAAGGCAAACGGATCAACGCGGCCGAACCAGCCGGTATTGGTGGGCTGGAGTTGCTGGGCCAGCCCCGGGCGCATATAAAGAAACGCGATGCCTGGGCAGCCCAGCAAAAACTTCTGTGCGCCGCAGGCCAGCATGTCGATGCCGTCGCGCTGGACATCAATGGAGATGGAGCCCACCGATTGGTAGGCATCCACAAAAACCAGTGCGCCCTGGGCATGGGCCAGCGCGGCTATTGCTGCAATGTTCTGCTTGAAGCCGTTGTAGTAAGACACATGGGAGAGCGACACCAGCCGGGTCTTGTCGGTGATGGCTTTTTCGTAGCTCTCCAGCGCAATGGTCTGGGCGTCTGTCGCCGGGACAAACACGACTTGGGCGCCACGGCGCTCGTGCGCCAACCACACATGGCCCAGGGAGGGAAAGTCGATTTCTCCCACCACAATTTCATGGCGCTCGGCGGGAAAGTCCAGCGCGCTGCCGACCGAGGACGCCAAATCGGACACACACGACAAGACCGCGATATCGGCGGCATCGGCGTGGATCAGTCGGGCAAATTCCGCCTTGGCGTGTTGCACTTCGGCGGCCCAGCCAACCCAGTCCATGCCGTTTTCCAGCCAAGAGCGGGTATAGCTTTCCAGCGCCTTGTGCACCGGGGTGGACAGCGCACTTTGTGAACAGCTGGAAAGCTGTGCCTTGTGTTCCAGAATGGGAAAAAGCGCGCGTTCGTTGTCAAATTTGAAAGTCATGGGCTGTCCTAGTTCGGTAAAAACTCATCATTGGGCCGATGGCAACACCGCCGGCAAGCTGATCTCCAGCAACTCCAAGCCCAGTATCGGCTCGAAGCTGTAGTCGGCCCCAGCAGGCAGCACGCAGCTGTCGCCCGCCTTCAAAGTGTGGGTGCCGAGCTTGTCGCTGCGCAGCCGCGTCTCGCCGGCCAGGACGAAGGCGAACATGAATTCACCCGCGTGCGCCGCATGCGCCGCCAGGCTCTTGGCGGCAAGCGCCGCCGCACCGCTGCCGCTGGCGGGCCGCAGCACACGCACCCCGCCCAGGCCCGCCGTGGCCCGGGCAATGCCGGTATCGCGGGCTTCAAAGCCAGGCAGCCGCGAAGCTTCCCAGCCAGCTTGGGCCGCGATATGCCGCACGAACTGCTGCGACTGGTAATCGCGCTCAGGCAGGCAGACGCCGGTGGGCAGTGTCATGTCCGGGTCGCCGTGGGTTTCGTGGATGGCGGGACAGCCCACCTCCACCACCTCCGCGTTGGCTGAAGACTCCAGCACACGGTGGCGGATCTCGGGCGGCTGCAGCACGCAGTCACCCGCGTTCAGGATGAAGGGCTCGCCCTGGTCTTCGTACACCAGCCGGACCCAGCCAGCCTTGCAAAAGATGATCTGAAAACGCACCCGGTGGTAGTGCACGTAGTCGGGCACCAGTCCACCTTGTGGAAGCATGATGTGGGACGCCACGAAGCGGCCCCCCAGGCGCGAGGGAATCAGGTCGCGGTACAACATGCCCGCGCGCCCCACGCCCCAGCTTTCGGGCCCCGCCAGGCGGGTCAGCACGAACTCCTGGGTGCCGGACGGCACCTCGACCGGGGCCTGGGCGTCCACCACATCCACCACAAGACCATCGGGGCCATGCAGGATGTTCGGCGTGTCCGCAGGCAACGCATCCCGGTCGCACAGCAAGCGCAGGCGCAAGGGCGTGATGGCCTCGGCGGCGGCCACCTGCAGGCGCAGCGTGCAACCATGGGCGCTGAGCACCACCAGCTCAGGGGCATCCGAGGGCATGATCATCCGCACCTTGAAGCCGAGTTGACTGGTGAGAAATTGGAGCGATGGCACCAGGTCGGTGCAGTACACCACGCACTGCACGGCGCGGATGCCGGGGGCGAGTGTGGCAACAGGAACCGGGAGGGGAAGGGTGTTGGAAGTCATGGCGCTAGGTTGGGTTGGCAGTGAAAAAACGGGATCAGGACTTACGCAAAATTGTCCTGGCCAGGAGCCTGTCGGGTGATCGTCACGACTTACGCAAAAATCCACAGGCAGCGGTTTTCAACAAGCTCAGACGCTACAGGCAGTGTCTATCAACAAGGTTTGCGTAAGTTCTAACCTTCACCAAACAGGAAATGGCCCACCTCTGCGGACTCTCCCGTGTCAGTGTCTCGCAAATTTTCGTGGCTCTGGAGGACGAGGGGGTTATCACAACGGTTGCGCGACACGTGGCGATCCGCGACGCCACCCGTCTTGTATCGCTGGCCCAGAACTGAGCAGCAACTCCGGCCGGTACCAGCAGGTACCAGCCGGTACCGGCGCGGCCCCAACACAGGGCAAGCCGGCAAGCAGCGCCCCAGCTTGGTCGCACAATTTCCCGGTCGCAGCCGTAGGACTTCAACCTAGAAACCGCAGTTGGATGCATACGAGGGTGCCGTGATCGGCGTGTCAGGCAAGGCGCGAGGACGCAGCGCACTCTTGTGCGCAAGGACG
>JAYVXE010000134.1:0-7035 GCA_043785395.1 Burkholderiaceae bacterium
TCGATCACGTTCACCTCTTGGGTGAGAGCGCTATGCACCCGATGGAGCCGCGCTCGCCGCGCCATGCGGCGTTACTCGTCCTTGCGCACAAGAGTGCGCTGCGTCCGCGCGCCTTGCCTGACACGCCGATCACGGCACCCTCGTATGCATCCAACTGCGGTTTCTAGGATGAAAAAACAACTTTGACCGTGCTGGCCTGTACCGCAGCAGCCGCATTGGCGGTGATGCAACTGTCCTTGGTGACGGTCGGGCATTCCGGCGGTGGCAGCACGACCTTGGTGCTTCGCCACCAGGCGCCGAGCCCCGAGCCGGGGCCGGCACAAAGCTTCGCCCACTTCAATTTTTTGAGTCAGACCAGCATCTGTGCGCCCGCGCCAGCCTGCGTGCGGCGTGCGAAGCTGCTGTGGCCGGCGCTGTTTAACTTGGCCCACCCCCGTAGCGCCTGTGGCGCTCCCCCCTCAAGGGGGCGCACCCGGTGGCCTGGCAGAGCCAGATCCACGGGTGCACTGGGGGCTGTGCGCTTGTCTCGCGGTGCGGTTTCATCGCTCGGTGGTGCTTGGCCCATGCATGACAGTTAACGCCAGTTACGCCGCTTGTTCTTCGTCCTGATCGCCTGCGTCCGGCGCGCTGTCTGCGCCGTCACGCTTGAGTTGCAAGGCCTGTTGGTACAAGCTATTGCGCGGCAAACCGGTGAATTCGGCGCTGATGCGGACGGCGGTTTTTACCGGCAGCTCGGCCAGCAGCAGTTGCAAGAGCTGGTGGCCACTGTCGTCGCTGGCAGCCACCGGTGCAGCGTGCAGCACCAACACAAACTCACCTTTGCTGCGGCTCGGTTGGGCCGCCAGCCACTGCGGCCAGTCCTGTGCGGCCAGCGTTGCAATTTCTTCAAACTGCTTGGTCAACTCTCGCCCCACCGTCAGCGGGCGCGTACCGAGCACGGCCAGGGCGCGGGCCAAGTCTTGCACCCGGTGCGGCGCCTCCAGCAGCACCACGGCACGTGGCTGGGCGGCGATGTTTTGTACGGCGGCGCTGCGCTCTGTGGCCTTGGTCGGCAAGAAGCCGATAAAAACAAAGCCGCCATCGTCCGTGCCGGTCGCCTTCAGCCCGGCGACGCTGACCAGCGTGGTGACGCTGCTGGCTCCGGGCAGTGGCAGCACCGGCAGCCCGGCTGCACGCACGGATGCGACCAGCCGTGCGCCAGGGTCGCTTACGCCGGGGGTTCCTGCGTCGCTGGCGTAGGCAATCCGTTGGCCTTGTTGCAGGCGCTCGATGACGCGTTCAGCGGCTTCGCTTTCGTTGTGTTGGTGCACCGCCAGCAGTTCGGCGGCGGGCCGCTCTAGGCCAAAGACGCGCAGCAAGGACTGGGTGTGGCGGGTGTCTTCGCAGGCCACCGCGTCCACCAAACCCAGCACATGCAGCGCGCGCAGCGAAATATCGGCCAGGTTGCCAATCGGCGTTGCCACCACGTAGAGCGCGCCCTGCGGATAATGCTGGGCGCCAGCGGCTTGGTGCGCGGCGGCGCGGGCCAGGGTTAAGGTGGCGCTCATGCGAGGGCGCAGGCACCGAGGTCGGCGCGCGTGTTGTGCGGCCTCACAGCGCGGATATTGGTACTCCCAATAGGAGGACGGTTCATGGCGTTCTTTCGAAAAAAACGGGTGGTAGATCAAACTTTGGCATCGGATTTGGTGCCGGCGCTGCCGAGCACCAAGCAGCTCGGTGATGCCGCCGAGACCCAGGCCTTGCAGTATTTGCAAGCGGCGGGCTTGCGCTTGTTGGAGCGCAATTATCGGACGCCGGGGCGCGGCGGTGGTGAAATCGACCTGGTCATGCGTGCGCCCGATGGCACGCTGGTGTTTGTCGAGGTGCGCCGGCGCAGCGAGTTTGCGTTCGGCGGCGCTGCGGCCAGCGTTGGGGCCGCCAAACAGCGGCGCATCGTATTGGCGGCGCGCCATTACCTGCTGCGTTGGCGCACAGCGCCGCCATGCCGCTTTGATGTGGTGTTGGTGGAGGATGTGCTTACGTGGTTGCCGGCGGCTTTTGACGCGGCCTGAGGCGCGCGCGTCCACTCGCAGCGTCGGCGGCGCTTACGAGAGCGAGAGGTGGTCGGGGGCCTCGGTTGGCTTGTGCGCGGGCAGGCGTTTGCCGTGCAGCTTGATGCGCAGGCGCAGGTCGTTGCGTGAGTCTGCGTTATGCAGCGCCTCCTCATAGCTGATGGCCTCGTCCTCGTAGCCGTCGAACAGCGCTTGGTCAAACGTCTGCATGCCCAGATTGCGGCTTTTTTTCATCACTTCTTTGATTTCACTGACCTCGCCTTTGGCGACCAGCTCGGACACAAGAGGGCTTGCGAGCATCACCTCGATCGCGGCAAAGCGCCCGCGCCCGCTTTGCCGTGGCAGCAGGCGCTGCGAGACGATGGCTTGCAGGTTGAGCGACAGGTCTCTCAATACATAGGCTTGCTGATCTTTGGGGAAGAAGCTCAGGATGCGGTCGAGCGCTTGGTTGGCGCTGGTGGCGTGCAGCGTGGCCAGGCATAAATGGCCGGTTTCCGAGAAGGCGATGGCGTGCTTCATGGTTTGGGCGTCGCGGATTTCTCCCATCAGGACCACATCCGGTGCCTGGCGCAGGGCGTTTTTCAGGGCGATGCCCCATGAGTCGGTGTCGACGCCGATCTCGCGCTGCGTGACGACGCAGCCTTTGTGCGGATGGATGAATTCAATCGGGTCTTCAAGAGAGATGATGTGGCCCTGCGAGTTGGTGTTGCGCCAGTCGATCAAGGCCGCCAGGGTGGTCGATTTGCCCGCACCTGTGGCGCCCACCAAGAGGCACAGGCCCCGCCTGGCCATGGCGACTTCCTTGAGGATGGGCGGCAAGCCCAGGCCGTCAATGGTCGGTGGCGTGCTGGGGATCACCCGTAGCACCAGGCCGACCTGGCCTTGCTGGACAAACGCACTGCAGCGAAAACGACCGATACCGGCTGCGGCAAGGGCAAAGTTGCATTCTTTGCTGCGCGCAAACTCGGCGCTATGGTGCTCGCCCATGATGGCCTGCGCCAGGGCCTGCGTCTGCCCAGCGCTGAGCGGCTGGGTCGACACTTTGGTCACCACGCCGTCGATCTTGATGGCGGCTGGAAAGTCGCAGGTAAGGAACAGGTCACTGCCGCCACGGCTGATAAGCAGCCTTAGCAAGGTGTGGATGGTGTGGCGGGCGAGCTCGGGCTCCATCGTGTGCTTTCGGTGTGGTTGGGCGGGTTCAACCGGGGAAATTGTCGGGGGTCTTGGCTTTGCTGCGGGCCTCGGCTGAGCTGATGACGTTGCGCCGTACCAAGTCCGTCAGATTTTGGTCCAGCGTTTGCATGCCAATGCCTTGGCTGGTTTGGATGGTGGAGTACATCTGCGCGACCTTGGACTCACGGATGAGGTGGCGGATGGCGTTGGTTGCGAGCATGATTTCATGCGCTGCCACTCGGCCTTGGCCGTCCTTGGTTTTGCACAGGGTTTGCGAGATCACGGCCTGTAGCGACTCGGACAGCATGGCGCGCACCATTTCCTTCTCCGCAGGAGGGAATACGTCAATGATGCGGTCAATCGTTTTGGCGGCGCTGGAGGTGTGCAGGGTGCCGAACACCAAATGGCCGGTTTCGGCGGCCGTCAGGGCCAGGCGGATGGTTTCCAGGTCGCGCATTTCGCCGATCAAAATGGCGTCGGGGTCTTCGCGCAACGCAGAGCGCAAGGCCTGCGCGAAGCCGTGGGTGTGCGAGCCGACTTCGCGCTGGTTGACCAGGGATTTCTTGGACTCATGGATAAACTCGATCGGATCTTCCACCGTCAGAATGTGGGCGTAGGAGGCTTCGTTGAGGTGGTTGAGCATGGCGGCCAAGGTCGTCGATTTGCCCGATCCCGTCGGCCCGGTGACCAGCACCAAGCCGCGTGGTTTGAGTGCCAAATCGGCAAAAATTTTGGGCGTGTGAAGCTGCTCTAGCGTCAGAATTTTGGACGGAATGGTGCGCAGCACTGCGCTTGCGCCACGGCTTTGGTTGAAGGCATTGACCCGAAAGCGCGACAGCCCTTCGATCTCGAACGCAAAATCAACCTCCAACAACTCTTCATAGCGCTTGCGCTGGGTGTCGTTCATGATGTCGTAGACCATGGCCTGCACCGTCTTGTGGTCTAGCGGGTCGACATTCAGACGCCGTACATCGCCGTGCACCCGGATCATGGGCGGCAGGCCGGCCGAGAGATGCAAATCGGACGCCTTGTTTTTGACGCTGAATGCGAGCAGCTGGGTGATGTCCACGGGGGCCTTTGGTGGTTGCTATGCTCGAAGCATTATGGCAAATGTCTCTCAAAATTTACAGCAAGTACGGGCCCGGATCGCAGCCGCCTGCGCGGCCTGCGCACGTCCGCTTGGCACGGTGCAGCTGCTGGCGGTCTCTAAAACTTTTGGGCCAAACGCCATTGGCGCAGCGCTGGACGCGGGGCAAACCGCCTTTGGCGAAAACTACATCCAAGAAGCGGTGGCCAAGATCCAGGCTTTGCAAGGCACTGGGTTGCAGTGGCACTGTATCGGCCCTGTGCAAAGCAATAAAAGCCGTTTGGTGGCCGAGCATTTCGACTGGGTACACACAGTGGACCGGCTCAAACTGGCCGAGCGGTTGTCGGCCCAGCGGCCAAGGCATTTGCCGCCCTTGAATGTCTGTTTGCAAGTCAATCTCGACGGTGCTGTGACCAAGTCCGGCCTTGCTGCTGAGGCGGCCATGGCGCTGGCGCAACAGGTCGTGGCATTGCCGGGGCTGCGTTTGCGTGGGCTGATGGGTATCCCCGAATACACTCCTAATTTTATAGCACAATGTGATGCCTACAATAGCGTTAAGGTATTATTTGATGAAATAAAATCAAGTTTGGCCCAACCATACGCCGTGGATTTTGATACTTTGTCCATGGGCATGAGCGCCGACCTGGAGGCCGCCATCCACTGCGGCAGCACCTTGGTGCGGGTTGGCAGCGCGATTTTTGGCGCGCGCCTACCGCAGCCTGCATCTTTGTGACGCCGTTTGCGCCATGGCCAAAATTCTGTTGTTCAACAAACCCTTCAACGTTCTGACCCAGTTCCGCCCGGACGGCGATCGCCCAACTTTGGCCCAGTACATCAGCGACCCCAGCCTGCGCGTGGCCGGGCGGCTGGACCGGGATTCGGAGGGCTTGCTGTTGTTGACTGACACGGGCGCGCTCAATGCCCGCCTCACCCAGCCGGGGAGCAAGCAGTTCAAAACCTATTGGGCGCAGGTCGACGGTTTGCCGACGGCGGCGGCCTTGCAGTCGTTGCGCCAAGGCGTGCTGCTGAACGACGGGCTGAGCCTGCCGGGCCATGCGCGGCAGATCGATCCACCCGCCATCTGGGCGCGCACGCCGCCGGTGCGCTTTCGGGCCCAGTTGCCCACGTCATGGCTGGAGATTCGTATTTGCGAGGGCCGCAACCGCCAAGTGCGGCGCATGACGGCGGCGGTGGGGCTGCCCACGCTGCGGCTGATCCGGACGCGAATAGGTGACTACGATTTGGGCGACTTGCAGCCTGGCGCGTCGCGCCTTTGGCCCTGAGACGACTTGCGCATGCGGCTCAAAAAGCCCTCGCTTCTTCATGGACAATCCCGGTTGCCGCGTGGCCGGCGTTTGTTTACCTCAGCTGCTGGGCCGACAGGGACTGCGCATCGGCTATGGTTGCGCTTTGACACGCGGGTTTGGACGGCTTGCAAGAAGCCATCTTCTCGCCGCGCAGGCGCCCCAAGCTGCTTCACGCGTGCCAAGCGTGGATCACGCCGACGGCTGCCATGCTTGTCCCTCTTTTCTTTATCCTCCAAAGGCATTCCCCATGAGTTCTGCGCTTTCTTACGTCCAGCCCACAGCCAACAGCCCCTGGGGCACCTATTTGCAACAAGTGGACCGGGTGCTGCCTTACCTGGGCGACTTGGCGCGTTGGTCCGAAACCCTCAAACGGCCCAAGCGCGCGCTGATTGTGGATGTGCCCATTGAGATGGACGATGGCCGCATCGCCCACTTCGAGGGCTACCGGGTGCAACACAACATGTCGCGCGGCCCCGGCAAGGGCGGTGTGCGCTTTCACCCCGACGTGACGCTGGAAGAGGTGATGGCCTTGTCGGCCTGGATGACGATCAAAACGGCGGCGGTGAACCTGCCCTATGGCGGCGCCAAGGGTGGTATTCGGGTGGACCCCAGGCAGTTGTCGATCAAAGAGCTGGAGCGGATGACGCGCCGCTACACCAGCGAGATCGGCATCATCATTGGCCCACAGCAAGACATCCCGGCGCCCGACGTCAACACCAACGGGCAGACCATGGCCTGGATGATGGACACCTACGCCATGAACACGGGCACCACGGCGACCGGCGTGGTCACCGGCAAGCCACTGCACTTGGGTGGCTCGCTGGGGCGCGTCAAGGCGACAGGGCGCGGCGTCTTTGTCACCGGGCGCGAAGCAGCGCGCCGTTTGGGCATGGATTTGCGCGGTGCGCGGATTGCCATCCAGGGCTTTGGCAATGTGGGTGCGTCGGCGGCCGAGTTGTTTGCCGAGGCTGGCGCCCTGATCGTTGCCGTGCAAGACCATACCGGCACCATCGTGAATGCCAAAGGCTTGGACTTGGCCAGCCTCATTCCGCAGGCGAGCAACAACCGTGGTGTGGCCGGCTTCAAGGGCGGCGAGATGGTGTCGAACGATGCGTTCTGGGAAATTGGCTGCGATATCCTGATTCCAGCGGCGCTTGAAGGTCAGATCACCGCCGAGCGTGCCCAACGCACCCAGGCGCGGCTGGTGCTCGAAGGCGCGAACGGGCCGACCGTGCCCGAGGCCGACGACATCTTGGGCGCACGTGGCGTGCTGGTGGTGCCCGACGTTATTTGCAACGCCGGCGGGGTGACGGTGAGCTACTTCGAGTGGGTGCAGGATTTTTCCTCGTTCTTCTGGGACGAGGATGAAATCAACGTGCGGCTTGACCGTATCATGATGAACGCCTTGCACAACATC
>JAYVXE010000135.1:0-2083 GCA_043785395.1 Burkholderiaceae bacterium
CCTCGTCCATGAAGTGGGTCGTCAGCAGGATCGACTTGCCTTCTTGCAGCAAGGCCTGGAGCCGCCCCCACATCAGGTGGCGGGCCTGCGGATCGAGCCCGGTCGTGGGCTCGTCGAGCAGCAACAGTTGGGGGTTGTTGACCAGCGCGCGCGCCAAGCTCAGGCGCCTGCGCATGCCGCCGGACAAGGCGCCAGGCTTGGTATCGGCCTTGTGCGAGAGTGCTGCAAACTCCAGCAGCGCCGGAACCCGGGCGCGTATCTGCGCGCTGTGCAAACCAAAATAGCGGCCATACACCAGCAGGTTTTCGGCGCAGCTGAAATCAGGGTCGAGCGTATCGAACTGCGTCACCACACCCAGCTGTGCCTTGATCGCCAAGGCGTCTTGCGGCATCCGCAAACCCCCCGGTGGGCCGCCGTGGGGGTAGAAGGTGATGTGGCCACTGTCGGGCACGCTTTGGCCCAAGCACATGCGGATCGTCGTGGTTTTTCCGGCGCCGTTGGGGCCGATCACGCCCAGGCATTCGCCAGGCGCAATCTCTAAGGAAAGTGCGTCGACGACGGTCGTGCGACCGTAGCGTTTGGTGACTTGTTGGACAGAAAAAAGGGAAGATGCCATGGTATGCATTGTGGCGCAGGCTTGTGCAGGCCTGGCTGCCGCCTCCCAGCGCGCAGGAGGCGGCGCGCTGGGCGTCAAGCTATCGCAGGCTGGAGTGCATAATTTTATAGCTGTGATTCAATAATTTATATGGTTCTTGATGTGATTACATCTTGCTATCCATATAAATCAAGCGCTACCAGCTATAAAAATGATTAAAAAACATCTTTCCAGCCCAGCGCCCTAACGCTCCCTAGCGCACCAGCGTACTTTTGCCAAAGAGGCTTTCGATCAAGTCCACCGCCAGCTCTGCCGTGCCATTGCGCACGTCCAGCGCCGGGTTCAGCTCCATCACGTCCAGCGAGGCCAGGCGGCCGGTGTCGGCAATCATCTCCATGCACAGCTGGGCTTCGCGGTAGCTTGGGCCGCCCTTGACCGCTGTGCCCACGCCGGGTGCGATGCTGGCGTCGAGGAAGTCGACATCAAAGCTGACGTGCAAATGGGTTTGCGCATCCATCCCCGCCAGCGCGTTGGCCATCGTTTGGCGCATGCCCATCTCGTCGATGTAGCGCATGTCAAACACCTCCAGCCCGGATTGTTTGACAAAGCGTTTTTCGCCCGCGTCCACGCTGCGGATGCCGATTTGACGCACTGCCGAAGCTTGGAGTGCTGACTTTGCGCCGTCGTCCAGGCCGCCCAAGCTGGTCAAGGCGGGCGGGCCATGGCCGCACAGCACGGCCATTGGCATGCCATGCAGGTTGCCGCTAGGCGTCAGCGCATGGGTGTTGAAGTCGGCGTGGGCGTCCAGCCACAGCACGCGCAGGTTTTTGCCCACGGCGCGGCAATGGCGCGCTACAGCGCTGATCGAGCCCACGGCCAGGCAGTGGTCGCCGCCCAGCAGGATCGGCAGCTCAGCGTCGAGCAGTGCGGCCCATACCGCGGCGTGCACAGCCTGGTTCCAGGCGACAACCTGCGGCAGATGGCGGTAGCCGTGCTGCGGTGGCTGCCATGGATTGCGTGGCCCGCTGAGGTCGCTGACGTCGTTTACCACGAGGTCGAGCCCTTCCAAGGCCGCTTGCAACTGCGCCACCCGCAAGGCCTCTGGCCCCATCGAGGCTCCGCGTGTACCGGCGCCAATATCGGTCGGTGCACCGATCAGGCGCACTGTGCGCCGGTCGTGCGTGTCGTGCATCTTGTGTATGTCGTGCATTTTTTTCAGGGCGCTCAAGCTTGCTGGGTCTCCAGAATCGGCGCACGACGGTGTTGGTGGGGTGGCGCCTGCGTTGCGCTCAGCAGGCTGAACAAGTCTTTGGGGTCCTCCAGCTGCGGGACCAGGTCAATCTGTTGGCGCAGGCTTTGCTGCGCCAGCAACTTGTGCAAATAGCGCAAGGCCGAATAGTCTTCGAGCGCAAAGCCGACCGAGTCGAACACCGTCACTTCAGGCGTGCTGGCGCGACCGGGACGCTGGCCCGCCAACACCCGCCAGAA
>JAYVXE010000136.1:0-2082 GCA_043785395.1 Burkholderiaceae bacterium
CCAGCCGCTGTCGTAGAAACCGCTGCATTCTTTTTTTTGAAAGCACGTTTCATGAAATCACGCCCGTTCAAGCAAGTTGATGTGTTCACCGCTGAACCGGAGTGAGATATTCAAAGGGGTTCCGATGAGATATTTCCTGTATTTAGAGGGAATCTATGGCAAATAGGGAGGGGCGTACCGAAAATGGGTTTCCTGTCACGAAATACGGGGCCAGGGTAATTATTTAGGCCAATCCGTCCGTTAAATAGTGATTCAATGCATCCAGAATCGTGGCTTGCTCGGTTGGGTAGAGGGTGCCGTCTGGGCGGATGGGGAGGAAGGGGCGGGCGGGGATGGTGACTTTGTGGCCGCGACCGGCTTTGCCGCCGAATTGCTGGATGGCGGCATATTGGGGCGTGCTGGTGATCGTCAGGGTGCCGCTGGCGGCAATGGCCACGAACTGGCTGCGCAGGTGCTGGCTTTCGCCGATCAGGGGCTTTTTGTTGGCCAGGGCAGCAAGGCCCTCCTTGTTGAGGCTCCCACCCTTGAGGGTCTTGCTATTTTGGCCTGAGAGGCGCCGGGTCAGGATGGCGATGGTGGCGGCGCTGTTGGGCTTCCACGGGCTGCCATCGGGGGCGGTGCTGGTCTCGAAACGGTGCTTGGTGCGCTCAATGATGCCCGCGCCGATGGTCAGCAGGGCAGAATCGATGTTGCCGGTGCGCTCGGCCAGTGCCTTGAACAGGGCTTTGATGGGTTGGTCTTGGACGTCGATGGTGAAGGCGGTCATGGGTACCAGTCGAAGGGTGGCAGGTCAACGGTCTGGCCTGCGAGAGCGTGGGTGCAGTCGGCCAGAAACTGGATCCGGCCATCGGTCACAAAGCTGTGGCACACGTCTTTGACTAAGGTTTGATTTTCGGGCGCCGCAGTACCCGGGCGAAAGAGTGGCACCCAATGGTCGAAGCGAACATTGATTGACGGCGTGAAGGTTGGCTTGTCCATGTCGCCATTCCATGTCCACCGAGGGCCACTGCCCTCACCGTGCCGAACTTGGTGCGCCATAGCGCAGCCAGGGCACCAGAACAACAGGCGGTTATCTGCGCAGTCTTCTAAGACAGTACTGAGGGCGGTCATGGTGCCGCCCTCGCGGCCAGGCGCTGGGCGGCCTGGTGCAGGCGGGCGTTGAACCAGCGGCGGATGACGTAGCTGCGGGCGACTGAGATCAGGGTGTAGAGCATGCCGATGAACAGGTTCTGGCCAACGCTGATGTGAAAACCGATCAGGGGCAGGATGAGCAGGTTGGCAACGAAGTTGATGGCGAAGCCGATGGCGACGTTGATCCAGGCTTCGATGAGGGAGCCGAGGCGGGTTTGGTTCATTTTGGCTTGCCGGGGTGAATATGGGTAAAATTGGTTTGTCTCTGATGCGGTGTACCCCGATGGGTAAGGGGGCGTCGGGCCTTAGGGCTCACGCTGATGCCGGTTCGAATCCGGCCCCGCATCAGAGACTTCCCTCTATCAAGTCGTAGCCTTTGCCGATCATGGCCCGCACACCCGACAGGTCAACCTGTTTGCCGGTGCCGACTGTATTCACAATTCCGACCTTTTTCAATCGATAGTTGATGCGTACCACCAGTTTTTGTGCCAGATCGGGACCGGCATAGAACAGAAGAAATGCCGGTTGTTCGGCGTGTGTGGTGTCGATGATGACGGCGTCGGGCCGGTCAAGCAAAGCAGGAAGGCGCTTGTACCAAGCCAAATCTAGGGGTGCCACTTTTGCATCTCGAAACATGTGCCAAATATTGGCGTCTGGCACCACGATTTCTGCCGTGGCTGGCGTCAGGTCGAGTTTGGTGGCGGCAGCAATCCAATCCGGCTTCAAAGCACCCACCACAAAGGTCTTCCCGCTGGCCGGTCCAGCCAAAGTGGCATTCACGAATTCGGAAAACGCGGCAAGCCTGCTCTCCAGCTCAAGCACCGGCTTGAGCGCCTCCCAAACCGCTGCGCCCAGCGGCGCATCCAGCTTGATCAGCTTCTGGTCCACCAGATCCTGCAGCGGCGTGGCCAGGTTGGCGCCGGGGGCGTAGCCAAAGCCCTTGTCGATGCC
>JAYVXE010000137.1:0-6985 GCA_043785395.1 Burkholderiaceae bacterium
ATTGGCTACACCTGGTACGCCAAGCGCTGCCAGCGCACGCACGTCAACACCACCTGCAAACTGCTGCTGATGACGCATGCGTTTGAGACTCTGGGCTGCAATGTGGTGGGCTGGCGCACCGACAACTTCAACTTCGCATCCCAAGCGGCGATTGAGCGGCTGGGCGCGCGCAAAGACGGCGTGATCCGCAGCCACGCCCTGCGCCGCGATGGCAGCATCCGCGACACCGTGATGTACAGCCTGCGCGCTGGCGAGTGGCCCGAGGTGCGCACGCAGTTGCTGCACTTGCTGAACTTGCACGAACCGCCCAAGGAGCCGGCAGCGCTGCATCCAAGCAACCAAGCCACCGAGGCCGCCCCATGCTGATAGATTTTTTCTACACCCTGCGCAGCGCCAAACTGCCGGTCTCGGTCAAGGAATACCTAAGCCTGCTGGAGGCCTTGCAAGCCCGGCTGGTGGGGCCGGATTCGGACGGCGCGCACAGCATGGACGATTTTTACTACCTCAGCCGCCTGACCCTGGTCAAGGACGAAAAGCATTACGACAAGTTCGACCGCGCATTTACCGCCTATTTCAAGGGCGTGCAACTGCGGGCCGACTTCAGCCAAGACATTCCGCTGGAGTGGCTGCGCAAAAATCTGGAGCTCGCGCTCAGCGCCGAAGAAAAGGCCAAGATTGAAAAGCTTGGCTGGGACGAGCTGATGCAAACCCTGAGAAAGCGCTTTGAAGAACAAAAAGAGCGCCACGAGGGCGGCAGCAAATGGATTGGCACCGGCGGCACCAGTCCGTTTGGCGCCAATGGCTACAACCCGCAAGGCATCCGCATTGGGCAGGAGAAAAGCCGCAACAAGAGCGCCGTCAAAGTCTGGGACCAGCGGGCCTACCAAGACTACGACGACAACCAAGAGCTCGGCACGCGCAACATCAAGGTGGCGCTGCGGCGGCTGCGCAAGTTCGCCCGCCAAGGCAGCGAGGATGAGCTCGACTTGGACCACACGGTTCACGCCACAGCCGCCAACGCCGGCTACCTCGACATCAAAATGCGCCCCGAACGCCACAACAAGGTCAAGGTGCTGCTGCTGATGGATGTCGGCGGCAGCATGGACGAGCACATCAGCCGGGTGGAGGCCTTGTTTTCTGCCGCCAAGTCCGAGTTCAAGCACCTGGAGTTTTACTACTTCCACAACTGCGTCTACGACTTTATGTGGCGCAACAACCGGCGTCGCTACAGCGAGAAGTTCCCCACCTGGGACATCCTGCGCAAGTACAACAAGGACTACAAATTAATTTTCGTCGGCGATGCCACCATGAGCCCCTACGAAATTTTGCAGCCCGGCGGCAGCGTCGAATACAACAACGAAGAGCCCGGCGCCGTCTGGTTGCAGCGCCTGACCAGCACCTTCCCCCAATTCGCCTGGATCAACCCCGAGCCGCAAGGCGTCTGGCAATACCGGCAAAGCGTCAGTGTGGTGCAGCAACTGCTGGCCCAGCGCATGTACCCGTTAACGCTCAAAGGCTTGGAGGAGGCGATGCGGCTGCTGTCAAAATAAGCCGATGTTCAGGCTTTTCTTTGTCCGTCGAGCGGTCGCACGCGCCCTGCCCACAACCTTGCCCACAGCAGGCTTTGCCGCTTGGATCTGCACCGCCCTGTGCGCCCTGCTGCTGCTTCCCGGTTGTAGCCTGCTCAGCCCCCAAGCCACGCAAGCAGCGCAAGCCGAGAAAAACACGGCGACGGTTGTCAGCGCCCCGAAGGATGAGAAGGATGCCCAGGCCACGGACGCCAGCGTGCGCGATGCCTTCAAGGTCGAGATCCAAGCGCCGCCAGACATCAGCGACTACCTCAGGCGCCACCTGGAGCTGCAACGCTTTCGCCAACTCAGCGACCTCAGTGCCAGCGAGCTATCGCGCCTGCTCGCTGCGGCCGAGGCCAACACCCGAGAGTTGCTGGCAACGCAGGGGTATTTTTCGCCCACGCTGCGCCTGGAGCTGCAAGAGACACGGGACGACGCCCAAGCCCAGCACAGCATCACGCTCAGCATTGAGCCCGGCCCGCAGACCCGTATCGGCGCCGTCGAGATCGACTTCAGTGGCCCCATCCTGAGCGATCCGGCAACCGAGGCACAGCGCGCCAACATCCGTCAAAGCTGGGGCCTGCGCCCCGGCCAGCCGTTCAGCCAAACAGCTTGGGACCGCGCCAAACTCGAAGGCCAGCGCCAGCTCAGCCGCCTGCGTTTTCCCCAGGCCAGTCTGGAGCACAGCTTGGCCGACGTGGACGCCGACGCCGCCGAGGCCAAGCTCAGTCTGGCTTATGCCTCCGGCCCACTCTTTCGCTTCGGCCCGATCCAGGCCGAGCACACCGACCGCTACGGCACCCAGACACTGCGGCGCCTCGCGCGGCTACCCACCGGCGCCGACTACGACGAAGCCCAGTTGCTCGAAGCCCAACAACGGCTGACCAGCAGTGGCTACTACGACAGCGCTTTTTTGGCGATCGATCCGAACGCCCCCGACCCCTTGAACGCAGCCGTGATCGCCCAGGTGCGCGAGGCCCAGTTCCAGCGCATGGTGTTTGGCATTGGCCTGAGCACCGACAGTGGCCCGCGCATCAGCATCGACCACAGCCACAACCACCTGCCTACCGCTGGCTGGCGCGCCCTCTCCAACATCTCGTACGACAACCAAACCTCGGCACTCGGCAGCGACTGGCTCTCTTTGCCCAACGAGGACGGCTGGCGCTGGCTGACCGGTGCCCAAGTGCGGCGCGAACCACTGGGCAGCTACGACGTCAACAGCGGGCGCCTGCGCGCCGGGCGCAGCCAAGCGCCCAATCCCCGCTTTGAGCGCAGCCACATCCTGCAGCTCGACTACGCCAACAACCAAGGCCAGCACGCCCCGCCCTCGGCCTCGGCACTGGGCTTTAACTGGGGCTGGACGGGCCGCTATTTCGACAGCCTGCTGGCCCCCAGCAGCGGCATGGGCCTGGCCGCCGAAGTCGGCCCCGGCATCACGCTTGGCGACGAGCGCCACCCCTTTGTGCGGGCCTACGCGCGCTGGCTCGGCTTTGTGCCACTGGCAACAGTGCGGGCCGCGTCTGGCAGCAGCCGCAAAAGCCGCCTGGCACTGCGCGCCGAGGCCGGTGCGGTGCTCGCCAAAGACAGTGCACAGGTTCCCGCCACGCTGATGTTCCTGACCGGCGGCGACACCACCGTGCGCGGCTACGGCTTCCGCGACATCGGCGCCCACACCGAAAACGGCCAAGTCGAGGCTGGCCGCTACCTGGGCTCGGGCAGCATCGAGTGGCAGCACCCGATTGTCATCAACGGCGAGATTAGCGATTTTGAGAGCAGCGTCTTTGTCGATGCCGGCGTCGTCACCGACAAAATCAGCGCGACCAGCGCCAAAGTCGGCCTGGGTGTGGGCGGACGCTGGCGCAGCCCGATTGGCGCGGTCCAGATGGATTTGGCCTACGGACTGGCGGTCGAGCGATTCCGCTTTCACCTGCGCATCGGCTTTAGCTTTTAAGGCCTAGCACCATGGCAGACAACACCGCCGCCACCGCCACCGCCGCCACCGCCGCAGCCCACGCGACCACGCCGTCGCCCGCCGCACCGGTGCGCCGCCCTCGCCTGCTCCGCTGGCTGCTCTGGGCCACAGTCGACCTGCTGGCGCTGGCGCTGATCTTGCTGGCCGCGCTGTTGTGGTGGGCCAGCACCGACCAATCACTGGCCCAGCTGCTGGCGCAAGCGCCGCGCTTTTTGCCCGCCGGGCAAAAACTAGAGAGCCGCGAGGTCAGCGGCTCGTTGCGCGCCGGCGGCCAAATTGGCTGGCTGCGCTGGAGCAGCCCAACGCTGGCGGTTGAAATCAAGGCCCTGGCCATCGGCTGGCGGCTGCGCCCACTGCTGCACGGCGAGCTGCAACTGACCAAGCTGCACGCGCAAAGCGTGCAGCTCGAAGACCACAGCCCGCCCAGCGACAGCCCACTGACGCCGCTGCAAACCTTGCAACTACCGCTGCACATTCAGCTACCGTTGCAGATCGACGCCCTGCACTGGAGTGGCTCAAGGCCGGTGCAAGCCAGCGCCGTCCAAGGCCGCTACCACTACGACGGCGCGCAGCACCAGCTCACGCTGGAACGCCTGGACTGGGCCGACGGCGAATACCGCGCCCAGCTGCAATTACAGGGCGCAGCGCCGATGGCGCTAGACGCCCGCCTGGACGGCCAGATCCGCAGCAGACTGCCGGGCAGCAGCGGGCCACCGCGCGCAATCAGCGCCAGCGCCCAGCTGCAAGGCACACTCGCCGGCCACAGCGCCGCACTGCAACTCAAAGCCACGCTGCAACCGGAAAGTAGCAACAACAGCAGCAGCACGCCCAACGCCACACCGGCCCCCATGCAGGCCGAGCTGCAAGCCCAAATCGCGCCCTGGGCAAGCCAGCCCCTGCTGCAAGCGCAGGCCCAGTTCAGCGCACTCAACCTCGCCCAGCTCTGGCCACAGGCCCCGGCCACGCTGCTGCGCGGCAGGCTCAACGCCGGGCCACAACCCGACGCTACAGCACCAAGCGCCACCAGCGCCGCACCAGCACCGCAGCACTGGCAACTCCAGGCCGAGCTGTACAACAGCCGCCCCGCGCCCTGGAACCAAGGCGGCCTGCCGCTCGACCAGCTCCAGGCCGACATCGGCTTTGACGGCAGCAGCTGGGACATCCGTGCCGCCAGCCTGCGCCGTGGCCCCGGCGAAATCAGCCTGCAAGGCCGCTGGAGCCCCGCCCCGCAGCCCAACAGCGCAGCCCCCGGCAGCACCCCTGCACCGCCTTGGCAACTGCGCGCCAACGTGCGCCAACTCTCACCCGCCCTGCTGCACAGCCAACTCGCACCGGCCCCGCTCAACGGCCGCGCCAACCTGGCACAAAGCCACACAGCGCTGGACTTTGACATCCAGCTTGAAGCAGTCCAAGGCCCAAGCGCGCCCGCCCAGACACTGCGGCTCGACCGTTTGGCCGCCCAAGGCCAGTGGCACAACGACCTGCTGACACTGCAAACCCTGTACCTGCGCGCCAACCAGGCGCAGCTGCAAGGCCAGCTCCGCGTCCACACCCGCAACGCCTCGGCCCAAGGCCAACTGGCGCTCAGCCTGCCCGGCGCCCAAGCCCAGCTCAAAGGCCAACTCGCCGCCACCGAGGGCCAAGGCCAATTCGAGCTAGCCCTGAGCGACGCCGCCCAAACCCAGCGCTGGCTGCAAAGCCTGCCCGCACTCCCAGCACTCCCCGGTCTGTCTGAACTGCAACAACAACTGGCGTCGTCCAGTCTGCACGGCCAAGCCACACTCGACGGCCAGTGGCACGGCGGCTGGCAGACTGCGCAACAGCAACTGCGCAGCGGCCCAACACCGCGCAGCGCAGCGTTCACCCTCCAAGCCAAGCTCAAAGTGCCCCAGTTCACGCGGCAGCCAGGGCCTGGAGCCGAACCCGCCGCCGCACTGCAACTGCGCGACCTGCACGCCGAGCTGGCCGGCCACCTCGGCCAAGCCAGCCTGTCGCTGGCCGCTGAAGTGCACTCAGGCCAGCAGCAACTGCGGCTGCAGACCAAGCTCCACGGCGGCAAAGACGGGCAAGACGGCAAAAACGCGCAAAACGGGCGCAACAATTGGCGCCTTGACCTCGACCTCTTGCAATTGCAACTCGAAGACAGCGCACAGCCCGGCCCGTGGACACTGCAACTCGACCAGCCCAGCCAGCTGCGACTGCGCACCCACAGCGACAACGGCACACAGCTAAGCCTGCAAGTCAACGCCGGCAGCGCCAGCCTCAGCGGCCCACAGCCCGGCCGCGCCCAGCTCAGTTGGGCGCCGCTGCACTATGGCCGCAGCGGCACGCCCGCGCAGCCGCACCACCAACTGCAAACCAAAGGTCAGCTGCAAGGCCTGCCACTGGCCTGGGCGCAAGCGCTCAGCGCCAGCGGCGACGCAGCCGCCCGCAACCTGGGACTGCGTGGGGACATCCTGCTCGCCGGTGAATGGGACATTGACTACGGCCAAAGCCTGCGTGCCCACGCCGAGCTGCGCCGCAGCAGCGGCGACCTGCAACTGCAAAACGGCGAGCTTCCCAGCCACACCGTCATCACCAGCAGCGGCGCCAGTCTTCGCAGCGCCAACAGCACAGCAGCCGCCAGCGCGCGCGCACTGCCCCAGTTGGCCAACGGCCCGGCCACCAGCGCAGGCATCCGCCAAGCCCGGCTCCGGCTCGACCTTGACGGCAACGCCGCCCGCGCCCAAGTGCACTGGGACAGCGAGCGCGCCGGCCAGCTAGAGGCCGAGGTCAGCAGCCAGCTCAGCGCAGCATCCGGCAACTGGAGCTGGCCAGCTGACGCTGCGTTGCACGGCAAAATTCGCGCCCAACTGCCCAGCATTGGCGCCTGGGCCATGCTGGCGCCACCCGGCTGGCGGCTGCAAGGCACGCTCGACGCCAACGCCGAACTGTCCGGCAGCCGCAGCGCACCGCGCTGGAACGGCACGCTGGCAGCCGACGGCCTTTCGCTGCGCTCCGTGGTCGACGGCGTCGACCTGCAACGCGGGCGTCTGCGCGCCGTCCTGCGCGGCGAACAGCTCGACATCACCGAGCTAACCCTGCACGGCGGCAGTGGCAACAGCACCCGCATCAGCGGCTTCAGCGGCAACCGCAGCAGCAGCGACGCCGCCGACGGCGGCCGCCTCAGCGGGCGCGGCAACCTGAACTGGGGCCAAGCCTCAACCAACAGCGCCGGCATCCGCATGCAGTTCGATGCCCAAGCCACGGCGCTGCGCGTACTGGTCAGGTCCGACCGGCAAATGAGCCTTTCCGGCAGCATCCAAGCCAGCCTGAACGAAGGCCAAATCCGCCTGCGCGCCAAACTGCGCACCGACCGCGCCGCCATCATCCTGCCCGACGACACAGCACCCCGGCTCGGCGACGACGTTGTCGTGCGCTCAGCGGCCAGCCCGCCCGCGAA
>JAYVXE010000138.1:0-6980 GCA_043785395.1 Burkholderiaceae bacterium
ATCCATGCCAACGGCCTAGGGCAGGCCGCTGCATTTTTCAAAAGTAAAAAAAACAAGGATGGCTACGACGAACTTTTTCTTATCCTGCAAAGCTGGCTCGTAAAACCGGGACGACCGTTTGCCAACAAGAACGACTTGATGCGCGCCATCACCGAATCCGACATGCAGACCTACCGGCTGGCGCAGGCCGAAGCTATTCAATACATGGACTGGGTCAAGAAATTTGCCAGCGCCTACTTGTGAGAACGCCAGCATGAGCTTTCCTTTTTATAAAATCAGCGCAGCAGCGGCCATCGCTGTACAACCATCCAACTCTGCCCATACCGGCTTGTGGCATAGCCGCTTTTACGATGCCTTTAACGCTGACTGGAGTGTCGATGAGGAGGGCAAGCGAGGCTGGATTGACCGCACGGTTCGCCTTGGCATCTGCGGCGACGCAGAGCAGCTTACGAGCTTGCTCAATCGACAAAACAAGCTCTGCTTGGCACTGGGAGGTAGCACCGCCGATCTCGAAACGACAGCCCCACTGGTCACCGGCATGGGACTGAGCCATCCGGTAGAAAACGGCTTTACTTTTCACCCAACTCTCGGCACGCCTTATCTGCCAGCCTCCGGCATCAAAGGCGTTCTGCGCGCCTGGGTCGAAGAATGGATGGATCACGATGAGTCAACAAAAAATACGTGCATCAGCCGCTGGTTTGGGGCCGCTAGCGGCAATGACCAAAACCAGACCGAAGGCGCAGGAAATCTCATTTTTTTCGATGCTTTGCCGACCAAGCCGGTTTATTTAGCCTGCGACGTCATGACCCCGCACATGGGCAAGTGGTACGAAAAGGGGGGCAGTTTGAGCGCAGGCGACTATGCATCGGCGGCACCCGCCGACTGGCACAGCCCGGTTCCAGTGCCGTTTTTGGTTGCCCAAAGTGGCACGACTTTTCGCTTCATGATCGCCCCCCGGCTGCGCGGCAATACGGCAGCCGATGCACAAACCCAGGCCGATGTCCTGGCTGCCATCCAAGAGCTGAAAAATGCACTTGAATGGATTGGTGCCGGGGCCAAGACCGCCACCGGCTATGGCCGCTTGATAGATCGTGTCGCGGAGCAGGCCCAACAAAACGCCGCCAACCTGGCAGCCGCCGGCATCCAGGTTGGTGAATCGCTGTGGGAAAAATCCAAACTGGAGTGGAACAAAGGAAAGCAGACGCTGACCGTCACCAACGAAAGCGTCGGGGATAAGCATAAATCCGTCTCACAGTCTGGCGAGCAAGGCAAGAAGCTATACGCAGGCCTGTCTGACGGTGCCCGTGCACGCTTGGACAAGGGCAAAGCAGTCAGTGCCAGCGCTCGGATCAAAGTTCAAGGCAATAGCCTGTCGCTGCTCTCCATCGAAGAAACCTCGTAAACATTGAAAACAGCCCTTCACCGCACTGCGGCTCCCCTATGACCACTTTCTTCGTCTCACGCCACCCCGGCGCATTGGAATGGGCAGCACGCCAACAGCTACCTGCGGACCATTTGGTCAGTCATCTCGATCTGGCCTGGGTGCAGGCGGGCGACAACGTTATCGGCAGTTTGCCCGTGCATCTGGCCGCCCAGGTCTGCGCTGCCGGGGCCGCTTACTGGCACCTGAGCCTGGAAGTGCCGTCCGAGTTGCGGGGGCAAGAACTCAGCGCCGATACGCTGGAGCGGCTCGGCGCACGGGTCGAACGTTTTGAGGTACGCGCCCTTCACCAGCACACCGCGCCAGCCACGGTGCAAACGGCCAATGAGGCCAACGCCAATACAGCCATAGCCACACCGAAATCACCCCCAGGCACGACCACCGTGCTTGCATAAAGCCTTATGTCCGCTAACTCCCACACCCTTATCAGCTTCCTAGGCAAAGGCCGCGCCGACGCCCAAACCGGCTACCGCACCGCCCACTACCGCTTTGACGCAGAATTTTCTCGAACCGTGCCATTTTTTGGCCTGGCCCTGACGGAGTTCCTCAAGCCCGACCGCTTGGTGTTGGTAGGCACTGCGGGCAGTATGTGGGACGTTTTTTTTGACCGCGCAGGCACCGATACCGACAACGCCCTCCGCCTGATAGAGGCTGTCGAAAAAAACAGTATCACCCAAGCCATGCTGCTCGAACATGCAACGTGGCTAGAGCAAAAACTTGGCATCCCGGTGCGCTGCGTGCTGATTCCGTTTGCACGTAACACTGCCGAGCAAATCGAGGTTCTCACTATTTTGGCGGCACAAGTACAACCAGGCGAACGCATAAGCCTGGATGTGACGCACAGCTTTCGGCATCTGCCCATGCTGGCCATGGTGGCAGCGCGCTACCTAACGCACGTGGCCGACATCAGCGTCAGCGAGTTGTATTACGCGGCACTGGAGATGACCGAGCCCGGCGGTGAAACCCCGGTGCTGCAACTCTCCGGCCTGCTGCGCATGCTGGACTGGGTTGAAGCCCTGGCTACTTACGACAAAGACGGCGACTACGGCGTCTTCTCGCCCCTGCTACAAGCCGATGGCATGGCCCCAGAGCGGGCCAAACTGCTCGAAAAAGCCTCTTTTTTTGAACGCACCAGCAACCCAGTCAAAGCACGCGAAGCCCTGTCCAGCGTTTTCCCCTCGATCGAGCAGCACCACGGCGGACTGAGCGACTTGTTTCGCCCGGCCTTGGTCGAGCGCATTAACTGGTTTCGCGAACCTGAGCGCTACCAATGGGAAAGCGCGCTGGCACAGGCCAACCTGAAACGCCATGATTACTTGCGCGCCGCCATGTTCATGCTGGAGTCTGCAACGACCCGGACCGCCATCGCGTCGAAATTAGGCGACCCCAACGACTACGGCACCAGAGAAGAGGCTTCCAGCACATTCAGACAAGGCAACCCCAATGCCAAAAAACTCAATAGCCTCAGAAATGCGATGGCACATGGCACGCGGCCCCGAGACAAACGCCAAGAGAAAGAAACCAGTGAACTCAAAGACCGCCAACAACTAGCGACCACCCTGCGCCGCCTGGCCGACGATTTGCTCAAGCCCTGACCCCACCCATGCAGCACCCCAGCCCCGTCCTCCCCCTGGCCCGCTACCGCTTCACCGCTGTCATGCACGCCCCCGTGCGCCTGCCCGACTACGCGGGCTCTCTGTTGCGCGGGCAGTTTGGTGCCGCGCTGCGGGGCGTGGCCTGCATGACGCGCCAGCCCACTTGCAGCGCCTGTCCTTTGCGCTTGACCTGCCCTTACACCCGTATTTTTGAAGCCGTGCCACCGCCCGCGCACACGCTGCAAAAATTCAGCGCCATCCCCCATGCCTATGTGATCGAGCCACCCGCCATCGGCAGCCCAGACCTGCAAACCGGCGATACATTGGTGTTTCACATGGTGCTGGCAGGCGACGCGCTCGCGCAACTCCCGCTGCTCCTGTTTGCCTGGCAGCGCGCACTGGCGCAGGGCCTGACCAAAGCGCGCAGTGCCGCCGAGCTGCTGCGCGTGGACTGGGTCGCGCCCGACGGTGTGGCCCACCCGATCTGGCACCAGCATGCGCCCGTCTTGGCCGACCATCCCCCCACATTGCAAGCGCCCACGGCTGCGGCCAACCCGGCCCAGCCCATCACCGCCATCACCCTGCACATCCACACCCCCATGCGCCTGCAGCACCAAGGCAGCCCGCTGCGGCCAGCGCAACTCACACCGCGCACCCTGGTCGCAGCCGTGGCCCGCCGGGTGGCCTTGGTGATGGAGTTCCACGCGCAGCAAACCGATTGGGGACAGGCCGTGCCCGAAGCCGTGCAAGACGCGGAAAAAGTCACCGACAGCCGCGACCTGCACTGGCACGACTGGACCCGCTACTCATCCCGCCAGCAACAAGAAATGACACTCGGCGGCGTGCTCGGCCACTGGACGCTGCAAGGCCCGGACGCCACACTGGCCCGGCTCTGGCCCTGGCTATGGCTTGGGCAATGGCTGCATGTGGGCAAGAATGCCACGATGGGGATGGGTGGATATACGCTGCAAGCGCAGCATCCAAAGCCTGCATGACAGTGGCCCACCATCTCCTGCAACGCCTAGCAGCCGTCTTAAAAACAGGCCCTTAAGGCACGCCAATCCATCCGGCCACGCGTTTGCGTGCCATCGTTCTACGCGCTACCATGTACGAACCCTGTAACACAAAAGAGGCGACGCGATGAACGAAGCGACTTTCACATTCCGGGTCGATGAGGCCCTGAAAAACGACTTTGCGACCGCCGCCAAGGCGCGCGACCGCACGGGTGCGCAGCTCCTGCGCGACTTCATGCGCTCATTCGTGCAGCAGCAGGAACAGGCCACAGCGCATGACACATGGTTCCGCGAGCAAGTGCAGATCGGCATCGACGCGGCCAACGCGGGCGAGGTGCTATCCGCCGACGAAGTGGAAGCCGAGGCCGACGCATGGCGGGCCGAGACGCGCCGGAAGATTTCCGCATCGTGAAGCTGGTATGGACACGGCCAGCAGCAGCCGACAGGCGGGAAATCCGCAACTACATCGCCCAAGACAACCCACCCGCCGCGCTGGCCCTTGACGAGCTGTTTTCTGAAAAGGCGGGCCGCTTGATCGACCACCCCAAACTTGGCCGAGCTGGGCGCATCACAGGAACGCGCGAGCTGGTGGCGCACCACAATTACATTCTGGTCTATGACGTGACCGCCGACAGCGTGCGCGTGCTGCGCGTCCTGCACGCGGCCCGCCAGTGGCCACCGCAGAGGGCATAGCCATGTCGCCCTCTCAAAACAGCTATCTGGCCGAATCCGTGGGCTACAGCATCACCCCAACTGAAGAAAGAATCACCATGATGAACCTCATCGTATCCACCTGTGGCACCAGCATATTTACCGCAGATGCTTCACCAGAAATTCGCAAATTACTGACTAACCATGCCAACGCAAAATTGGCCATTGACATCCCCAAAAAAGCGTTGGAGAACATTCAGCATCACGTCGATCTTTGTCTTGGCGAATTAAAAATGCTCACCTCCATTGACGCCTTGCGCAAACGCAGCGCAGAGATCAATGGCCTTGCCAGCTTCTATAGCGACACGCTGAATGGTAAGGATCATCATATTTTTATAGCAACCGAGACTTGGTTGGGCGAGCAGGCCGCCCAGGCTATTGCTGGTGTTCTTCAGCGGCACGGGCACAGCATCGAAGTCAAGTGCGTTCAAGACCTGCGAACCGACAATTTATCGGCCTACCGGGGAGCCCTGAGCGAACTTGTGCAATGGGCGCACACCACCTTGCCCGTGTACAAGCGCGACGGCTACAAAATTGTTTTTAATTTGACCGGCGGCTTCAAAGCCGTGCAGGGTTTCATGCAAACACTGGGCATGCTGCATGCCGACGAATGCATCTATGTCTATGAACGCAGCTCAGAGCTCATCCGCCTGCCGCGCTTGCCCATCAAAATGCAGGCCGACAGCGTTGTGCGCGACCACCTGCAACAATTCAGACGTATGGCCGTGGGACTGTCTGTCCCATCAGATGCCGTTCATTCAGTGCCTGAAGCCCTGCTGTTCGTATCGGATGAAAAAGCCGCACTGTCCGAATGGGGCGGATTGGTGTGGCTCGAAATCAAGGATGAAATTTACGCAGAAAAGCTTCACCCGGCACCCAGCACCAAACTGCAATGGGCAGATGGTTTTGAGCGAACTGTTCAAACTCTGGACAACAAGAGAAAACAGAACCTCAACACCAAAATGGATGAACTGGCCCGCTACCTGGAGACCAATCGCCCCCTCCAGTCACTGGATTTCAAAGCCCTCAAAGGCGGCGCACTCCAAGGGTCAACACACGAAATAGACGCCTGGAGCGATGGCGATGCGAAACGCCTGTATGGTCACTTTGATGCGGGTATTTTTGTTCTTGACCGACTAGCACAAGCGCTTCATTAAGTGCCGAGTAGCGGGGCATGAGCCTCCTACTAAACCAGGCGTCCAACGGCCTCAAAAACCGCCCTTGCGGCAAGCTTGCCACCCCTCTCAAGGCAACACCATCCCGCCAAAATAGGCCGCATGCCCCACCGCGACCTCTACCTTGTTGCCTACGACGTGGCCACGCCACGGCGGCTCAAGGCTGCGCTCAAACTGGTGCGCCGTTATGCCACCGGCGGCCAAAGATCGGTGCACGAGCTCTACCTCACTCCAGCCGAATGCCAGGGCCTGATCGAAGACATGTCGGCCCTGCTGCAAGCCGACACCGACCGCCTGCTGCTGCTCAAACTCGACCCACGCAGCCGCGTTCACACCCTGGGCCGCGCCGTCGCACCCGCCGATCCCGACTACTTCTACATCGGCTGACGCGCTCGCACCCAACACCTCCGGCAAGCTTGCCGCAGCCGCCAAAAACAGCACGCTGGCCTACGCTTGGCGGCTATGCCACACAACCACAAGGCCTTGGCGGCGGACAACGCGATCCTGCACCGCACCGCCTCTTAAGCCTCCACACGGAATCCACCATGGCCCTGCTGCTACTCGACCGCGCCCAGCTCGAAGTCAAAACCGAAGGCGACAGCCTCGCCCTGTACGAGGCCGGACAGCGCCGTGGCACCGTCCCGATCGCCCTGATCGAACGCTGCATCGTCCACGGCGGCAACACCCGGCTCGACAGCGGCATGCTGCTCAAACTGGCCGAAGCCGGCGCCGTCACCGTTTTCATGAGCCCGCGCCGACAGCAGCGCACCGCCCTGGTGCTAGGCCCACGGCACAACGACGCCGCCATTCGCCTGGCACAAGCCCAGCGTGTGCTCGACCTGCCCTGGTGCCAAAGCTGGGCGCTGCCCCTGGTGCTGGCCAAGTTGGCACGCCAACAGCGCAGCTTGGAGCACCTCAGGGCACAGCGCCCCGACGCCCGCAAACCACTGTTCGACGCACTCAACAGCATCGCCAAGCACCAGCACGCGCTGCACCGCCTCCAGTCCGACAGCCCCAACAGCAACTTGGCCAGCCTGCGCGGCCA
>JAYVXE010000139.1:0-2070 GCA_043785395.1 Burkholderiaceae bacterium
GTGTTAGCACATTGGCTGGACAGTACATGCCCACACTGCGAAGGACGCGGCAAAGAAAAGATCAAAGACAGTCCTAGTTTGTCGGGCAAGAACTGTAAACATTGTCACGGAACAGGCCAGACCGCACTAAGCCACGGCAGCGCGGGCAGACGAATGGCTGGGTTTATGGACGATTGTCTAAGTAGGTGGCGACAATCGGTTGTTAAGCGGTTGCGGCCTACAAGATAGCTTTGCGCACCAGCACCAGCCCAGCCCGCGCCCTGGCCACAGCGTTGGTGACGGTGTTGGGCGACACGCCCAGCTTGCGCGCTGCGTCGGCTTGCGTCATGCCGTCTACCAGCACCAGGCGGGCAGCTTCACGAGCTGGGCCTGTGCGCAAGCGCAGGAGCTGAGCAAGCGCGTTGAATTTTTTGTCGGTCATATTTCTAAAACTCTACAAATCCGCTCGGATTGTCAAGCCAAGTCCAGGCAAGACAACGCTCAAAATCACCCGCCCATGCTGACGCGCCATGCTGTTTTGCGTAGCCGGGCAGCAGCGCCACAGCGCACCACGGCGCGTCAGGTGCTGCCATCGGCTTGGTCGTGCCATATTGCGCGGCCAAGCTGGCCCATAGCTCACCTGATTGGCGGCTGCGGGCGGCTATGCCAAAGGTAAACAAGTCTATACCCGCGAAGTCTTTAACTGTGCAACGCAAAGCGCCCTTGTCAATCCAGCAGCTGGCAGCAAAGCCGTCGCGCTGGCCAAGCGGGCCGGGTAGGGGTGCTGGCCTGTCGGCCATCAGCGCGGCTTTTAACCACGGGGTCAACGCTTTTATGGTGTCGTCGCCTACCTCGGCGCGTGGGCTGCGCCGGACGTGGCCTGTGGATAGGGTGATGTGGTTGAGGTATTTCACTGGATAGTTGGGATGCGGTTTGTCATGGTCACAGCTACGCCATCTTTGCCGCCAAGCCAATAAAGTCCGTCCTCTGGCGTGCCGTCGAGGCACTCAGCTTTGCATGATGCCCGGCCTTGATGGTAGGCGGTGTGGTGCAGGCTAATAACCGCAGCCAGCTGCTTGGCCGTTGCGTCTTGCAAATCAGCGGCTACAGCGATCAAGTTGCCCTCGATGTGGGCGCGCACGCTTGGCATGGTGATGCCAGCAAGGGCAAAAGCCCGATTGAGTTTTAAGGGTGTCATGCTAATATCTCCATTGTCTTGCCGTTATCGCGGCGGGATTTCAGGGCGCAAGCCCTGCGGATTGAAACTTAGAAGTAGTCAGTGAGGCATTTTGCGTCACTCTCAAAAGCCACCTCGCGGCGGCTTTTGTCTTTTTCGGCTTACGAATTCCAGACGGCGCGTGAAGCGGCAGCACTCCAATCCGCCTCCATTTTTGCAACAGCGTCAGCAATCGGGACGCCAGCTAATACTGATTTTTTGGCCGCATCAGCCGCACCAGCGCGGTCGTAATTGCTACCATAACTGTACGTCTTGATTTGCGCCCACAGTTTTGTGGCCGGGAACTTTTCAAAAACCGCCTGTAAGGCCGCCTCAGCTGTTTTGGCATTTGCTGCCTCGCGGACTGGATAGCCGCGCTCAGACGCACGGTCGTAAACGTCAGCCGCAATGCTGTAAGCAGTGGCCGCTGCCTCGTAGGCAGCCAAGCCAGGAACTGCCAACTCAAGAGCCGCCTGCTTGTCGGCGGCGGCCTTGGCTTCAGCGGCCTTGACAGCGGCCACTGCAGCCACGAGTTCGGGCTTGCCTTCGACGGCCGCCATAACTGACTTGCCGTTTACCTTGGTCTCAAAAGCAACGACCTCAACGGCCTTGCCGCCAACGTTGTGACGGGACACTTGCCCACCAGTGCAAGTCACACCCCGCAGGGCTGCGATTGGGCAATCAACGGGGAATGTGTAAGTAATGTTCATTTTGCAATCTCCTACCTGCTACCGGAGGTGTCGGATGTCAGCTTGTTTGCTGCCATGTGTCTATCATACACACATTTAAGCGTGTGGTTAAGACTTTTTAATTTATTTTCTAAGTAGTTTCCCTAGGTATTGCGCAAACCAAAAACTGGGTGCATAATCTCCGAA
>JAYVXE010000140.1:0-2049 GCA_043785395.1 Burkholderiaceae bacterium
GTGACGATCGCCAGGTAGTCGCCGCGCAGGCGCAGCACGGGAAAGCCAAGCAAGAAGCCAAACAGCGCAGCCATGGCGGTGGCAATCGGCAGGCAGATCCAAAAGCTCAGGCCAAAGTACTGGAACAGCAAGGCGTAGGTGTAGGCGCCGACGGCGTAGAAGCCGACGTAGCCAAGGTCGAGCAGGCCGGCGTAGCCCACCACGATGTTCAGGCCAAGGCCGAGGATGACGTAGACAAGGGCCAGCGTGGCAATGTCGACTGCGCTGCGCGAGCCCAGAAACGGCCAGACCAGCGCGGCCAGCAGCAGCGCCAAGAAGACGCTGCGCTGTTGCGCCTTGGACAGTGTGGGCAGGCGCGTGAGCCGTTGCAGCCAAGGTGCGCGCGGTGACTGTTGCCAGTGGTTGAGGGTGTGGCCGATCTTGGGGCCGATTTTGGGGCCGATTTTGGGGCCGATTATGGGGCGCAGCAGCTGCACCACAAACACCAGCAGCGCAGCCAGCAGCACGGGCGGCCAGTTGGGTGTGAGGGTGACTTGGTAGCCTTCGAGCGTGAGCTGCAAGCCCACGATGGGGGCGCTCAGCAGCAGGGTGATAAGGGCGGCCAGCGCCGCGTTTTTAAAGCTTTGCATGGTGGGACGGTCTAGGGATGACGGGGAAGTGCAGGGCGTGCATGTTTGGCGGTGTTTCTTTAATTTGATAGCTGCTTACGCTTTAGATGTGTAATTTTAGATTGATTTGTATTTGAAATCTATATTTATCAAGCGGTAGCAGCTATTAAAAAAATGTGGTTTGCAGGCTGGTTCAGACTTTTTCGATATCCGGCTTGCCCAGCAAACCGGTGGGACGGAACAGCAAAATAAAGATCAACAGGCCAAACGCCACCACGTCCTTGTATTCGCTGGGCATGTAGGCGGCGGCAAAGGTCTCGGCCAGTCCGAGCAGCACGCCGCCCAGCATGGCGCCGGGAATGCTGCCAATGCCGCCAAGCACGGCGGCGGTAAAGGCCTTGATGCCGACGACAAAGCCGATGTAGGGGTTGAGTTTGCCCACGCTCAGGCCGATCAGCACGCCGCCGACGGCGGCCAGCATTGCGCCCAGCACAAAGGTGAAGGAGATCACGCGGTGGGTGTCGATGCCCAGCAGGTTGGCCATGCGCATGTCTTGGGCGCAGGCACGGCAGGCGCGGCCCATGCGCGAGCGGCTGATGAACAGCGTCAGCGCCGTCATCAGCGCCAACGTGACGCCGACAATCAGCATGCGGGCATAGGCGATGGTGAGTGTGAAGGTGGGCGTCAAGTGCAGCTCAAACGCGCCCGAGACCAGCGCGGGCACCGACATGTCGCGTGAGCTTTGGCCGATTTGCACGTAGTTTTGCAAAAAAATCGACATCCCGATGGCCGAGATCAGCGGCACCAGGCGCGGGCTGCCGCGCAGGGGCCGGTAGGCCACGCGCTCCACCGTCCAGCCGTACAGGCCGGTCAGCAGCACGGCGGTCAGCAGCGCCAGGCCCAGCACCAGGACCAGCGGCAGGCCGCTGCTGGCGAGTGCGACCAGCGCCACCAGGCCGACATAGGCGCCAATCATGTAAATCTCGCCGTGGGCGAAGTTAATCATGCCGATGATGCCGTAGACCATGGTGTAGCCAATGGCGATCAGCGCATAAATCGAGCCCAGGCTCAGGCCGTTGACAAGTTGTTGGGAAAATTGGGCGAAAAAATCATTCATGGAAAGTCAATGGTTTTTTATGGGTCAAGATGGGTTTTTAGGTTTTTAGGGTGGGTTTATTGTGGATTTTTGTGTTTGCAATGTATTTTTAATTTTTGCCATATTTTATTTTGCACAGACACGTATGTCTGTGTATTGGTTATTTTACGGATGCGGCATCCAAGGTCGATTAAGGGGCAACGCTTGGCGGTTTCAAGCTTGAAGTGCAACACCGTCAAGCTGACCCAGCTTGAGTTGAGAAAAGACTTCGTGGGGAGTGGGGGCGCCGAGGATTTTACGGGGGCGGTGGTTCAGCGAGTGTTCAATCGCGGTGAGTTGCTGGTA
>JAYVXE010000141.1:0-6878 GCA_043785395.1 Burkholderiaceae bacterium
GTGCGATCGGTCGCTGTGGTCGTCGGCCTCACCCAACTCCTGCAACAAGTCCAACGCGTCACGCAGCAGTTGCTGAAAATCCTCCAGCAACTGCGGCAAGGCAGACGTCCAGTGCTGGCCGGCAAGGTCGCACAGGGCCGAATGCACGTGATCGGCGGCCAGCACCAACTCCCAGTCCACCAATTGCCACAAGCGCGTGGGATCGTCCGTGTTCTCTGTCTCCTCCCCCCAGCGAAACGGCGTCTCCAAGGCCACCTGGGGTGCGAGCAGCTCGCGCAACTCCATGCGCAGCGTGGCGGTCAGTCCCTCTCGCTTCAGCCGACCTTTCCAGCGATAGAGACCGGGATCGTGCCACGGTGATTTCACCCGCCCACTGAGCAGCAGGCGCCACAGCGTGCGCATCAAGGGACCGGGAATGGCCTTTGGCGCCTGTAAGCGGATTTCATCCAGCTCGGCGGTCTTGCCTTCGCGCTCCAGTGAAGCAAGGCGGTCCAGTTCGTCCTCGATCAGCCTTGCCCAGCGCTCGTGCAACTGGCCGCCACGTTGCGAGATCCAGATGACCAGGCTCGGGTCATTCAGGTGGCGCACCAGCCAGCGGGCCAGATGAAACATCACGTCATCCCACTGGCTGCCGGTGATGCCACCGGAGACCAGCAGCATCGGCGGTGCGCGGTCATAGGGCGCTGGCCGGCAAATCAGGCTGAAGCTCAACTTGGCACCCACCTCGTCGCGTGGGGGCACGCCAAAGCGCGCCAGATCGCTGTGCTGAAAGCGTTCGTCCGAGAAGGCCTCCAGCAACCAGTCCAGTGATGGGACGGGGTTGAAGTCGGCAAAGCGTTTGGCAGGCAGTCCTGACTTGTCCGACAAGGCCCACAACATCCGACCGACGAAGTCGTCTTGCTGCGTACTCGCCGATGGCCGTGCCAGGGCGTGACTGACGACGATTCGCTCCTTGCCCAGTACGCCGTCGCGGTAGGTTTCCGCCCAGGCGTGCAAGGTTTTGTGGAGCGCTGAATGGTCATGGCTGCCGGCGGGCACTTCGTAGAGGATGGGCGTGACACCCTTGGCTTCCCATTCGATGGTCTTGCGGCGCTCCTGCCCCGGCTCGCAGTCGCCCAGTGCCCAGGCCTGCGGCGTGACTTCGCCCAGCATGCGGTCGGCAGCCAGCGCATCCATCATGTAGCGCAGCACCGGATCGTTGATGCTGTAACCCACGAAGCAGACGACGTAGTTGCGGAGCAGTTCGCTCACGAATCGGGCCGCCCAGCGTTCGGTGAGGTAGGCCAGTCCGAAATCGCCGCTGGTGACCACCAGCTGGTTCAGCGCCATTTCGTCCATTTCGTCCGTTTTGTCGGGCAGCAGGCCGTGCAGGTAGACCAGTCCGTTCCAGCGGCTGTTTTTCGGGATCGGCAACATCGGCGCGCCATACGTTTGAAACGCTTGGCCTGTTCGTTTGGCCGCCGTATGAAACACGCGGTCGAAGTTGGTGGTGACTAGGCGCAGCGCACCCTCACGGCTGCGCGCCATCCGCAGCAGCGCTGCGTGGGTGTCGGTTGCGCCCTTGCGACGCAATTTGGGCTTGAGTACCTGTGCCAGCGCACGGCGTACGGCAAGGCGCTGCCCCGGCAGACGTCGCTCCAGCAGATCGAGGGTGGCGTCAAACTGCCCACGGTCGAAGGCCTCGCGCTCGCCCTCGTTGTCTGTAGGGTTCGTGCCGTTCAGCTTGTAGATCTGTTCCACCAGCCCCTTGAAGCCCGGCAGGCCGGCGGGATAGGAAATGCCAGCGCCGCAGAAAAACACCACGCGGCCTTCCTCATGCGCCTGCAAGAGGGCATCCGGAACGTCGGGGCCGTTGGTGATGAACTGCATTTTTTTACCTAGCTGTGTACTGCCTGCGGAAAAATGCCTAGCCAGGACAATTTTGCGCCAGCCTGTTTATGCGTTTTGCAGCGCTTCGAGCTGCTCGGCCTCGCGCGCTGCTTGCAGCGCATCGAGCACGGGGCTGAGCTCGCCTTCCATGATTGCCAGCAGTTGGTAGAGCGTGAGGTTGATGCGGTGGTCGCTGAGCCGGCCCTGTGGGAAGTTGTAGGTGCGGATGCGGTCGCTGCGGTCGCCGCTGCCAATCAGGCCTTTGCGTTCGGCGGCGTCTTTGGCGGCGCGTTCGGAGCGGTCTTTTTCTTGGATTCGGGCCGTCAACACTTTCAGCGCCTGTGCCTTGTTGCCGTGCTGGCTGCGGCCGTCTTGGCATTCGGCAACGATGCCGGTGGGCAAGTGGGTGATGCGCACGGCGGAGTCGGTTTTGTTGATGTGCTGGCCACCGGCACCGCTGGCGCGGTAGGTGTCGATGCGCAAATCAGACGGGTTGATCTTGATCGCCACCGCCTCGTCGGGCTCGGCCAACACCGCCACGGTGCAAGCGCTGGTGTGGATCCGGCCCTGGGTCTCGGTGGCGGGTACGCGTTGTACGCGGTGGCCGCCAGACTCAAAGCGCAGGCGGCCAAAGACCGACGCGCCGACGATGCGCAGCACCACTTCTTTGTAGCCGCCGAGCTCGCTTTGGCTTTCGCTGACGATTTCGCAGCGCCAGCCGACCCGGTCGGCGTAGCGCGTGTACATGCGCAGCAGGTCGGCGGCAAACAGCGCCGATTCATCGCCACCGGCACCGGCACGGATTTCGAGGAAGGCATTGCGCGCGTCGTCCGGGTCTTTGGGCAGCAGCAGGCGTTGCAGCTCGGCCTCCAGTTGCAGCAGCTCAGCCTCGCCTTGGTCGATGTCTTCTTGGGCCAAGGCCGCCAGCTCAGGGTCGTCCAGCATGCTGCGTGCCCCTGCGATATCGGCCTCGCACTGTTGGTAGCGCGCATAGCGCCCGGCCAGTTGGGTGACTTCGGCGTGCTCTTGCGAGATTTTTCGGTACTGCGCCATGTCGGCCATGATGTCGTCGCGTGAGAGCAAGAAGTTGAGCTCTTCAAGGCGAAAGGCGTAGCGGTCGAGTTGTTGGCGCAAAAAGGCTTGCATGGGTATGGGCGTGAAAACAAAGGATGGGAACCAACACGGGGGCTGTCGAACCTGGGCGGGGCGGCTGCGCGGTGGGCGTTAACTGTCATGCATGGGCCAAGCGCCACCGAGCGATGAAACCGCGCTGCGAGACGAGCGCGCCGCTTCCAGTGCACCCGTGGATCTGGCTCTGCCAGGCCACCGGGTGCGCCCCCTTGAGGGGGAAGCGCCGCAGGCGCTACGGGGGTGTTTCACGTTAACGCTGGCGCGTTGTGCGGCGCAAAAATAAGCGCGACAGGGATTGCGCGGTTTGTGCGCGTGCGCTGCTGTCACCGCTGTGCAGCTCGGCCATGGCGCCGTGCAGCATTTTTTGCGTCAGGCCACGCGACAGGCCTTCGAGCACGCTGTCCAGCTCCTCGCCCTTGGACAGCCGCTTGCGGGCGCGGGCCAGCTCGTGCGCACGCCAGCTCTCGGCCTGGGCCTGGAGCTGCAGGATCAGCGGCACCGCGCCGCGCTGCTCCACCCAGTGGACAAAGCTTTGCACGCCGGCGTCGATGATGACCTCGGCCTGCGCCACGGCCGCTTGGCGCAGCGACTGGCCGCTTTGCACCACGCTGGCGAGGTCGTCGACGGTGTAGAGGTAGACGTCAGGCAGGGCCTGGACTTCGGGCTCGATGTCACGCGGCACCGCCAGGTCGACCATGAAGATGGGGCGATGGCGGCGGGCTTTGAGCGCCCGCTCAACAGCGCCCAGGCCAATGATGGGCAGGGTGCTGGCGGTGCAGCTGATGATGGCGTCGAATTCGTGCAGGCGGCTTGGCAGATCGGCCAAGCGCATTGCCTCGGCACCGAAGCGGCTGGCCAGTTTTTCGCCACGCGCCAGGGTGCGGTTGGCAATCGTGATCGAGCGCGGTTGCTTGGCGGCAAAGTGGGTGGCGGCCAGCTCGACCATCTCGCCGGCGCCGACAAACAGCACGCGGATTTGGCCCAAGTCCTCGAACAATTGCCCCGCCAGGCGCACGGCGGCGGCGGCCATGCTGATCGAGTGGGCGCCGATGTCGGTTGCGCTGCGCACTTCTTTGGCGACCGCAAACGAGCGCTGGAACAGCTGGTTGAGCGTGCTGCCCAAGGCCCCGGCGGCCTCGGCGGCACGCACTGCGTCCTTCATTTGACCAAGGATTTGGGCCTCGCCCAGCACCATCGAGTCGAGCCCGCTGGCAACCCGAAACGCATGGCGCGCCACCTGCTCGTTCTCTAGCGTGTAGGCGTGCGAGCGCAGCAAGGCCGGTGCGATGCCGCCGCTGTGGGCCAGCCAGTCGAGCGTGTGCTCGGCCGCTGGGTGGTCGGCGGCGCAGTAGATTTCGGTGCGGTTGCAGGTTGAGATGATGGCGGCTTCGACCTCGGGGTGGCTGCTGCTGCGGTGCAGCGCCTGGCGCAGGCCGGTCAGCGTGGGCGCAATGTGGTCGAGCGCAAACGCAAAGCGACCGCGCAGATCAAGCGGCGCGGTCGTGTGATTAATGCCTAAAGCCCAGACTACCATCCCGGGATTATAAAATTTGTTGCAGAGCTTGGCATTTTGCTGCGCCCAAACCCCGTGCCGGAGGCGATCCATGGGCCTGCTTACGCTGTTTTTTCATCTTGTGGGCTTTGTTTTGCCAGCGCTGGCACTGGGCATGCTTTTGCCATTTTTGGCGGGATTATTTATATCAAATAGTGCTACAACGCACGTGTGGTATGCGCAATTTGCTATCAATTTTGCTGTTGGTGTGGCGACGCTTCTGGCCGGTCTGTTGTTTTTTGGGCGCGACGGCAAAATGGCCACCTATGCCGTACTGGTGCTGGCCATGGCCAGCAGCCAGTGGGTGTTGTTGCGCGGTTGGCGCTAGCAGCCTGGGCTGTCAAAACCGTCTTCAGGCGGTTGCCGGGGGCGTTGGCACCGGCCTGGGCACCACGGCGCTGACTTGCCACCGACCCGGCCATCAGTTGCAAGTCGTTGTGGCTTGGCACGGTCTTGTTTTTTCTCTGCGCTTGCCGCCCGGCCTGTCAACACGCAGGCGAGAAAAGATCGACCCGGTCGGTGATGACGGCGTCCGTGCCCAGCGCCAGCAGGCTTTGGGCGGCGGCGGCGTCGTTCACGGTGTAGCTGAGCGTGCGCAGGCCGGCGCTTTGGGCGGCGGCCACGCTGGCGGCGTCCCAGAGTGTGTGCTTGCAGACCACGGCGACGCAGCCGAGTTGGCGCGCCTGGTCGAGCCAGTCAGCGCGCCAGTCGTCCAGCAGCAGGCCGCGCGGCAGCCCGGGCGCAGCCGCCTGCGCGGCTTGCAAGGCTTCGGGCGCAAACGAGCTCAGCAAGGGCGGCACGGTCGCCTTGGCCCACAGGCGCGCAGCATGCTGGGCCACAACGTCACCGGTGCGGTGTTCCTGACCCGGAGTGGGCTTGATTTCGATGTTCAGGTGGTGGCCGTTGCGCAGGCAAAACTGCGCAACATTGGCCAAGCTTGGCAGCGGCTCGCCGGCAAACTGGCGGCTGTGCCAGCTGCCGGCGTCCAGCTGCGCCAGTGCGCCCCAAGCCTTGTCGCCGGCCAGGCCCGCGCCGTTGCTGGTGCGCTCCAGCGTGGCGTCGTGCAGCAAAAAAGGCAGGCCGTCGGCGCTGAGCTTGACGTCGCACTCGAACATCCGGTAGCCGTGTTGGGCACCAACGCGAAACGCGGCCAAGGTGTTCTCGGGCGCCAGCTTGCCAGCGCCCCGGTGGGCAATCCAGCGCGGGTAGGGCCAGGGCGCGGTCATGGCTGCGTGTCGGTTGCGAGGCGTTTACCCGACGCACTGTCAAACCAGTGCAGCCGGTCTTCGCGTGGAACGATATGCAGGGTGCTGGCGGGCGCGGGGATGGCCGCGCTTTCTTCGATCCGCACGATCAGCGGCTCGTCGCCTAAGCGGGCGTAGACCAGGCGCTCGGCGCCCAGCAGCTCGACGTGGTCGACCTGTACTTCCCAGCCGCCGTGGGCCACCACATCCAGGTGTTCGGGGCGGATGCCCATGGTTGCGCCAGCGCGTGCGCCGGGTGCTGTGCGCAGCAGGTTCATTGGCGGCGAGCCGATGAAGCTGGCGACAAAAGTTGTGGCCGGGCGGTGGTAGACCTCCTCAGGCGTGCCGAACTGCTCCATCACGCCGCCGTTCATCACCATCATGCGTTGCGCCAGCGTCATCGCCTCGACCTGGTCGTGGGTGACGAAGAGCGAGGTAATGCCAAGCTCGCGGTGCAGTTTTTGGATTTCCAGGCGGGTTTGTGCGCGCAGCTTGGCGTCCAGGTTGGACAGCGGCTCTTCGAATAAAAACACTTTGGGCTGGCGCACGATGGCGCGCCCCATCGCCACCCGTTGGCGCTGGCCACCGGACAGTTCACGCGGTTTACGCGCCAGCAGATGGCCGAGCTCCAAGATTTTGGCGGCCTTGTCGACCCGGATTTTGATCTCGGCCAGCGGTATTTTGGCAATTTTCAGGCCATAGGCCATGTTGTCGAACACGCTCATGTGCGGGTAGAGCGCGTAGTTTTGAAACACCATGGCGATGTCGCGCTCGGACGGCTCCAAGTTGTTGACGACCCGTTCGCCAATGGAAATCTCGCCGTCGCTGACCTCTTCCAGCCCGGCCACCATGCGCAGCAGCGTGGATTTGCCGCAGCCCGAGGGGCCGACGATGACGATGAATTCGCCGTCGTGGATGGCGGCACTGACGCCGTGCAGCACCTGGTTGGCGTCTGGCCCCTGGCCGTAGCGCTTGATGACGTTGTGAAGAGTGATGGAGGCCATAGTCGGTTCGTGGTGGGCGCAGCTTGGAGGTTAGGAGCCTGTCGGACCTGGAAATCGTCGGCTGCAAATTGACCGCAG
>JAYVXE010000142.1:0-6864 GCA_043785395.1 Burkholderiaceae bacterium
CTGGCCGCAGCTTTTTTGCCGGCAAATGCGCGCAATGCCGAGTCCACTTTGGCCGGCCTGGTTGCCCTGGCTTGCAGCCTGCAAGCCGCGCTGTACTTCCCGCAAATCGCCGATGGCGCCGTGCTCCAGCAGCAGATTGTCTGGCTGCCCGGGCTCGGGCTGAACCTGAGCATCCGGCTGGACGGTTTTGCCTGGATGTTTTGCATGCTGGTCTTCGGTATTGGCGCCTTGGTGGTGCTGTATGCGCGCTACTACATGTCGCCGAAAGACCCGGTGCCGCGCTTTTTCTCGTTCTTTTTGGCCTTTATGGGGGCGATGGCCGGGGTTGTGCTGTCGGGCAACATCTTGCAGCTGGTGCTTTTTTGGGAGCTCACCAGCCTGTTCTCGTTTTTGCTGATTGGCTACTGGTACCACCGCAAGGACGCCCGGCGCGGTGCGCGCATGGCCTTGAGCGTGACCGGCGGCGGCGGTCTGTGCCTGTTGGCCGGGATGTTGCTGCTGGGGCACATCGTTGGCAGCTACGAGCTCGATGCGGTGCTGGCGGCAGGTGACGTGGTGCGTGCGCATCCGCTGTACCTGACGCTGCTGGTGCTGGTGTTGCTGGGCGCGCTGACCAAGAGTGCGCAGTTTCCGTTTCACTTTTGGCTGCCGCATGCGATGGCCGCACCGACGCCGGTGTCGGCTTACCTGCATTCGGCAACGATGGTCAAGGCCGGGGTTTTTTTGATGGCGCGGCTGTGGCCGGTGCTGGCCGAGACCGAGCCCTGGTTTTGGCTGGTTGGCGGCGCGGGCCTGTGCACCCTGTTGCTGGGGGCGTACATCGCCATGTTCCAGGACGACTTGAAGGGCTTGTTGGCCTACTCAACCATCTCGCACCTGGGGCTGATCACCTTGTTGCTGGGCTTGAACAGCCCGTTGGCAGCGGTCGCCGCAGTGTTCCACATCATGAACCACGCCACCTTCAAGGCCTCGCTCTTCATGGCCGCCGGCATCATTGACCACGAGAGTGGCACGCGTGACATTCGCTGGCTTTCGGGCCTGTTTCGGATGATGCCGATCACCGCCACGCTGGCCATGGTGGCCAGTGCGGCGATGGCCGGCGTGCCGCTGCTGAATGGTTTTTTGTCGAAAGAAATGTTCTTTGCCGAAACCGTCTTTATCAGCGCCAACCCGATGATCGAGTACGGCCTGCCGATTGCCGCCACCATTGCCGGCATCTTCAGCGTGGCCTATTCGCTGCGCTTTACCGCCGATGTGTTTTTTGGCCCACCCGCCGCCGATCTGCCGCACCCGCCGCACGAGCCCCCGCACTGGATGCTGGTGCCGGTGGAGCTGCTGGTGCTGGCCTGTTTGGTGGTCGGGATGCTGCCGGCCCTGGTGGTTGGCGTGTTTTTGGAGGCGGCGGCGCGGCCCGTCGTGGGCGGGCAACTGCCGCCCTTTAGCCTGGCGGTTTGGCATGGCTTTAACCTTCCGCTGGTGATGAGCCTGGTGGCGCTGGCCGGTGGCATTGGGCTTTATCTGCTGCTGCGCAGCGCACGCCAGCACGGCCACTTGCAGCGCACGCCGGGCTTGCACTGGCTCAACGGCCAGCGCCTGTTTGAGGCCGGGCTGGCCCAGCTGTCGCTGGCCGGTCGCTATGGTCGGCGCATCTTGGCAACCCAACGCCTGCAAGTACAGCTGCTGTGGCTGGTTGGGCTGACCGTGCTGCTGGGCGGCTTGCCGCTGTGGACGCTGGGCCTGCCGCACGGCGAGCACAGCCGGCTGCCGCTGTCGCCGGCCTTTGTGCTGTTGTGGCTGATTGGCGCGGCCTGCGCGCTCGGCGCGGCTTGGCAGGCCAAGTACCACCGGCTCTCGGCGCTGGCCTTGATGAGTGGGGCCGGCCTGTGCACATGTATCAGTTTTATCTGGTTTTCGGCGCCCGACTTGGCACTCACCCAACTCTCGGTCGAGGTGGTGACCACGGTGCTGATCCTGCTCGGCCTGCGCTGGTTGCCGCGCCGCCTGGTGCCCGCCCTGACTGGCGCGCAGCGCAGCGCAGCGGCACTGGCGCGGCGGCTGCGCGATTTGTTGATAGCGCTGGCAGCCGGCGGCGGCATGGCGGCGATTGCCTGGGCCATGATGACGCGGCCTTTTCCGCAAAGCATTTCAACCTTCTTTTTGGAACGCGCCCACATCGAAGGTGGTGGCAACAATGTCGTCAACGTCATGCTGGTCGACTTTCGGGGCTTTGACACCATGGGCGAAATCGTGGTGCTGGGTACGGTGGCGCTGACGGTGTACGCGCTGCTGCGGCGTTTTCGCCCGGCGCGTGAAACGCTCGACTTGCCGCCCCAGCAGCGCGCCATCAGCGCCGACCTTGATACCGACCTGATCAACCCGCGCCACGCCCAGGACACCGCCATCGGCTACCTGATGGTGCCGGCCGTGCTGATGCGGCTGGTGCTGCCGCTGGCCTGTTTGGTCTCGGCCTACCTCTTTATGCGCGGCCACAACGAGCCCGGCGGTGGCTTTGTGGCCGGGCTGGTGATGTCGATCGCCTTGTTGTTGCAGTACATCGTCTCGGGCACGGCCTGGGTCGAAGAGCATTTGCCGCTCTATCCACGGCGTTGGATTGGCATGGGTATTTTGATGGCACTGGCGACCGGGATTGGTGCGTGGTTCTGGGGCTATCCGTTCATGACCACGCACACCGCCCATTTCACGCTGCCGCTGCTGGGCGAGGTGCATATTGCCAGCGCGCTGTTCTTTGATATTGGCGTCTTCACCCTGGTGGTCGGCGCCACGCTGCTGGTTTTGACCGCGCTGGCCCACCAATCGGTGCGCAGCCACCGCTTTGCGGCACGCGCCGCCGAGCAAGAGGCTGAGGCTGATGCTGAGGCCACGATCCCCTTGACCCCCGCCGTTTCGGAGCCGCACTGATGGAGCTCACCCTCGCACTCGCCATCGGCGTACTGACCGGCTCTGGTGTGTGGCTGCTGCTGCGCCCGCGCACCTTCCAAGTGATCATGGGTTTGTCGCTGCTGTCCTACGCCGTCAATCTCTTTATTTTCTGCATGGGACGGCTCTCGGTCGACCAAGAGCCGGTACTGCGCAGCGGCCTGCCCGCCACCCTGCTGCACTATGACGACCCGATGCCGCAGGCCTTGGTGCTGACGGCCATCGTCATTGGTTTCGCCATGATCGCCTTGTTTTTGGTGGTCATGATGGCCGCACGCGGACTCTCGGGCACCGACCACGTTGACGGTGAAGAGGACCCCGAGAGTATTGCCGCAGCGACCGAGGCGGCAGAGCTCAGCCAAAAAAGCGCCCCCGTGGCGCTCAAGGAGGCTGTATGAGCCGCTTGATCGAATGGCTGATGCCGCACATTTTGCTGGCGCCCATCCTGTTGCCCATGTTGACGGGCGGGCTGATGCTCTTGCTTGACGAAGAGCGGCGCCGGACCAAGATGGTCTTCAACCTGGGCTCGACCGGCCTTGGCCTGCTGCTCGCGCTGGCGCTGCTGTACTGGGTCAAGGACGAGCGCACCGCCACCTTTGGCATCTACCTGCCGGGCAACTGGCCGGCACCGTTTGGCATCGTGCTGGCACTTGACCGGCTGTCGGCCATGATGCTGCTGCTGACCAGCCTGGTCGGGCTGGCGTCGGTGCTGTTTGCCTCCACCCGCTGGCACCGCGCGGGCGTGCACTACCACCCCCTGTTCCAGTTCCAGTTGATGGGCCTGTGCGGTGCATTTTTAACCGCCGATCTGTTCAACCTTTTCGTCTTCTTCGAGATCATGCTGGCCGCCTCCTACGGCCTGCTGCTGCACGGCTCGGGGCGCGTGCGGGTGCAGGCCGGGCTGCACTACATCGCCATCAATTTGGCCGCGTCATCGCTATTTTTGATTGGCGTCTCCATGCTCTACGGCGTCACCGGCACCCTCAACATGGCCGACATGGCGCAAAAAATAAGCCTCGTCAGCGATGCCGACCGAGGCCTGTTGCACGCGGGCGCGGCGATTTTGGCGCTCGCCTTTTTGACCAAGGCCGCGCTGTGGCCGCTGAATTTTTGGCTGGTTCCGGCCTACAGCGCCGCCACCGCACCGGTTGGGGCCTTGTTTGCCATCATGACCAAGGTCGGGGTCTACACCTTGCTGCGCTTGTCGACCCTGCTGTTCGGCCCCGACGCCGGGGTTTCAGCGCATTTTGGTGGCCCGTGGCTGATCGCCGGGGGTTTGCTGACGATTGCCTTTGGGGCGCTCGGCATGCTCGGCGCACAGCGCTTGGGCAAGCTCGCCGGCTTTGCCGTCATCACCTCGTCGGGCACCTTGCTGGCCGCCATCGGCTTTGACACTCCGGCCCTGACCGCCGGTGCGCTGTACTACCTGATGGGCTCGACCCTGGCCGCCTGCACCTTGTTTTTGATCGACGACCTGATCGAGCGCTGGCGCAACGACGGCGCCAGCTTTGCCCCACACGAACGCTTTGACAATGCCCCCTACCTCGGGGCCGACCTGGAGCCCCTTCCCGGCATGAATCTTGATGACGCCCAGGAAGTCCTGGTGGGGCGTGCGATTCCGGGCGCAGTCGCCTTTTTGGGCCTGGCCTTCATTGCCTGCGCCGTGCTGATTGCCGGGCTGCCGCCGCTGTCGGGTTTTGTGGGCAAACTTGCCATGCTGTCGCCGCTGCTCAACCCGGCCGGCCTTGGTCAGTCGGCGACGCTGGCGATTCGCCCTGCGGCCTGGGCCTTCTTGGCCTTGCTGATTGGCTCAGGACTGCTGGCAATGATCGCCTTGTCGCGCGTTGGCATCCGTCACTTCTGGGCCGCGCAAGGGCGCAGCGTGCCGCAGCTGCACCCGTTCGAGGGCGCTGCCGTGGCCGGGCTGCTGCTGGTCTGTGGCCTGTTTACCTGGCAAGCCGGCCCCGCGCTGCGCTATACCCAGGCCACCGCCCAGGCCTTGCACCAGCCGCGAGGCTACATCCAGGCCGTGCTACAAGCCCAGCCCAAGCCCTATCCAACGCAAACGCAGCCAAGCAAGCACCCATGAAACGCCTACTGCCGTCACCGCCCCTGTCCTTGTTGCTGCTCAGCGTCTGGCTGTTGCTCAACCAATCGCTGTCGGCCGCCACACTGCTGCTGGGCGCGCTGCTGGCGCTGCTGGTGCCGCTGGGCACCCAGGCGCTGCGCCCTGGGCGCGCCCGCATGCACCGGCCCGGGACGGCGTTGCGGCTGCTGCTGGCGGTGCTGCACGACCTGGTTCGCTCGAACATCCGGGTCGCCCGGTTGATTTTGACGCGCCGCCCCGAGGCCATTCCCAGCGGCTTTTTGCACATCCCGCTGGAGCTGCGCGAGCCGCATGCCTTGGCCTTGTTGGCGATGATCGTCTGCCTCACGCCGGGCACCGCCTGGGCCGAAATTTCGCGCGATCGCTCGATGCTGCTCCTGCATGTGTTCGAGGTTGGCGATGCTGCGGCCATGGTGGCCCAGATCAAAAAGCGCTACGAGCGCCCCTTGATGGAGATTTTTGAATGATCAGTCCCCTGCTCGCTGGCGCCCTCAACCTTGGGCTGCTGCTGCTGGTCATGGCGATGGCCTGCGCACTGTGGCGGCTGCTGCGCGGCCCATCGGCGCAAGACCGGATCGTCGGCATGGACTGCCTGTATGTCAACGGCATGCTGTTCATCTTGCTGCTCGGTATCCAGCACGGGAGCGTGTTTTATTTTGAAGCCGCGCTGCTGATTGCCTTGTTTGGCTTTGTCGGTGCGACAGCGATGGCCAAATTTTTGCTGCGCGGCGAGGTCATCGAATGAATTCCGCCCACTTGCAACAACTGCCGCTTTGGGCCGAGCTGCTGGTCTCGCTGCTGGTGCTCACCGGTAGCCTGCTGGCGCTGATCGGCTCGTTCGGGTTGGTGCGCCTGCACGGTTTTTTCCAGCGCATCCACGCACCAACGCTGGTCACCACACTCGGGCTGTGGTGCATCGTGCTTGCCACCATGACCTACTTCTCGGTGCACAGCGAAAAGCTGTTCCTGCCGGGCCTGCTCATCCCCTTCTTTATTGCGCTGACAACGCCCATCACCACCATTTTCCTGATGCGCGCCGCGCTGTTTCGGGCCCGCTTGGCGGCTCAGCCCTCGGTGCCGCCAACGGTGAGCATGCCGACAACACAGCCGCCGCAGCCACAGCCGCCACCCGCAGCGGATGCAGAGCCATAAAAATCAATAAAAAGTTCTTCAAACGCAATGGTGGTAAGCGCTTGATGCTATCATTTTTTATTAATTGAAGCCCTTGGTGGTGCGCACACAAAGCCTGATCCCATGGGTGAAAGCGGCCCTCGGGCGCGCCTCAATCGCCAGCCGCTGGCTCTGGCGGTGGCCGGTCACGGCGAGGGTCCATTTGCAAAACCGCCTGCGAACCATTGCCGACCACCACATATTCGGCCTTTTGTCCGGCCACACCGGCATTGCCCGGCTTGCTTTTTGTGTAATACCAGACCCCACCGGAAAGCAGTAGCAAAACCACTGAAAAATACAGCATCAAACTGGCCGCGCCAAGGATGTCCATCATGCCGCCCCCGAGCGTTGGCCCAATCGCTGCGCCGACGCCATAAAGCAGCAAAAGACCACCCGTTACCTCTAGGGTTTTGGCTGGATCAATCAGGTCATTGACATGGGCAACACACAGCCCGTAAACCACAAAACTGAGGCCGCCGTACAGCACGCCAAGGAGAATAAGATATTCGATTTTTTGGTTTGCAAGATAATAGCCAAGCCCGGCCACCAGGGCACAGGCGAGACACACCCAGAGCAGAACTTTGCGCCGGTCGTGCTGGTCTGATAAATGCCCGACCGGCCATTGAAAAAAGGCCCCTCCCAAAATGGTG